>DATJKY010000854.1:0-9505 GCA_035490955.1 Terriglobia bacterium
AGTCGTGCCGGAAGGAGGCGCCGCATCAACCCGGGCTTTAGCCCCTGCACCCCCAGCGGCTAAAGCCACGACTCCCTTTGCCGTGGTTTCGGCACGGTTGAAACCGTGCCCTGATACGAACCATTTCCTCACGAGCCTTAGGTGAACAACGTTTGCTTACAACGGTGCGTGAGCGTCCAAACCGGGTTTTGCAACAGCCATTAGCTAGCGCCCTTGTAGCCGCCAGCCTCTGCTGAGCTCGCTACTCGGTGACGGTGAACTCGGCATGGAGTTTGGCGGTGGAGTCTTCGCCCGCCCAGACGTCGAACGTGGAGGGCTCAACCGTCCACTCCTTCTTCTGCGGGCTCCAAAATTGAAGTTCATCCTTGCCGAGAGAGAACTTGAGGGTTTTCGTCTCGCCTGGTTGCAGGGCAAAACGCTCAAAGCCCTTCAGTTGACGGACTGGATGAGAAGCCGATCCATAACGCTGATGAATGTAAATCTGGGCAACTGCGTCGCCGGCCGCAGGACCGGAATTCGTCACCTCCACCGCAACCTCAGTCGCTTCGCCCGGTTTGATGCTGGTTCTGCTCAAGCGCAGGTTGGAGAATTGAAAGGTTGTATAGCTTAACCCGTACCCGAATGGGTAGAGAGGCTTCGAACTCAGATCCCAGTACCGGGAAGTGAACGCGGGCCGATCTTCTGGCTCGTGGGTGAGGTTATGATTGTAATAAAGGGGTTCCTGGCCGGCCGCACGGGGCCAGCTCAAAGGCAGTTTCCCGCCCGGATTGACATCGCCAAAGAGGACGTCGGCAACTGCATTTCCGCCTTCCGTACCGGGATACCAGGATTCGAGGATCGCTGGCACGTGTTCAGCGGCCCAGCGGATGTCAAGAGGACGGCCGTTTTCAAGCACCACCACCACCGGCTTGGCCGACGCCGCGGCCGCTTCCAGCATCTTTTCCTGAATGCCGGGAAGCTCCAGCGACGCGCGCGATGCTGCCTCGCTGCTCATGCTATAAGTCTCCCCTAGCACCGCTACCACTAAGTCAGCATTTGCTGCGACTGCCTTGACTTTATCAAGCGTGACGGTGACCTCGGCTGAAGAAGGCGGAGGTGGCGCTTTTCTTTGCGTCATCAGGTCAATAATGGAGGGGAACTCCCGCTCCGGCACCGGCCCTGCAACATAGGTAACCGCGGCAGCGGAGCCCACCTTATTCTTAATGCCCGCAAGGACCGTGACGGGGTGGCTCTTAGCGACGCCACTGAAGGCGCCCTCAACCGTCCAGCCTCCCTCAACATCCTGTGCCGAGTCAGCAAGCGGACCAATGACGGCAATCTTCCGAAGGGACCTGCTGAGGGGCAGCGTGCGATTGTCGTTTTTCAAAAGCACCATAGATCGCGCGGCCAGTTTGCGTTCCGTCGAAAGCCCTTCCGGGCGGTTCAGGGTTGCTTCTACCGCCGACTCATCTACGTAGGGGTGATCGAACAGACCGAGTTGATACTTAATAGCCAGGATGGGCAGTACGGCGGCGTCGACTTGCTCTTCCGTCAGCTTGCCATCGGCGACGAGCTTGGCGAGGTAGTTGGTATAGGTGAAGCTCGCCATGTCCATGTTGACGCCGGCAGTCAAAGCCTTGAAGGCCGCATCCGCGTCATCCTTGGCATAGCCGTGGGTTACGAGACTGCCGACGGCCATAGCGTCCGACACAACGAAGCCCTTGAATCCCCATTCCCTGCGCAATATGTCCGTCAGCAGCCAGTGATTGCCGCTGGCGGGCACGTCGTTCAGGTCCATGTAGGCCGACATAAAAGTGCCGACGCCCTGCTGCTCGGCAGCGTGAAATGGCGGCAGATAGACGTTGCGCAAGAGTTCCTCAGGAACATAAGACGAATCGTAATCGCGGCCGCCGTCTGCTGCGCCGTATCCCGCGAAATGCTTCGCGCAGGCGAGCACGGAGCTTGGACCCAATGAAGCCCCCTGAAAGCCCCGCACTTGCGCGCGTGCCATGGCGGCGCCGAGATACGCGTCCTCACCCCCGCCCTCAACGATGCGTCCCCAACGGGCGTCGCGAGCGATGTCGATCATCGGCGCAAAGGTCCACTGGATACCCGCCGCGCGGGCGTCTTCGGCGGCGATTTGCTGCGCCTGCTCCTCAACCGATGGATCCCACGACGACGCCATCGCCAGCGGCACCGGGAACACCGTCCGGTAGCCGTGAATGACATCGAGGCCGAAGAGAATCGGGATGTGCAGGCGCGACTTCTCAACCGCCATATGCTGGAGCCCGTTAATGCCCTTTATGTCTGTCAACCACAGAATCGATCCGGTCTTGCCTTCCATAATCGACGCGTCCGGTTTGCTGGGCGGCAGACCGGGAAACTGGATATCGAAGCCCTGATTCAGTTGTCCAATCTTTTCCTCCAGAGTCATTTGCTTGAGAAGCGCTGCGGCGCGCCGTTCCGCCTCAGGACTGAAGGGAAGTGTTTGGGTACGGGCAGAACCAGCGGCGAACTGCATAGCGAATACGATCGTTAGAAGAAGCGCGGGCCTATTGATTCGTAACATTTTTCTACCTCGGGTTGCGTCTCACGTCGGGAATTCGAGCTGTCGATCTCGCAGAACGAGTCGGCTTTGTCCGCGTGCAGGCCGATTCCTCTCTTCCAGATCTTTTCTCTGCGGGCACATCTAAACCACGCGAGTTACTTATGCGAGTACGTCTCGCGCCGTTGTGAACACTTTGTCGACCGTCGCCTCAATATCCTGCTGCCCTGTTTCCAGCCAAGTGCGGAGAATAATGTCGAACAGGGTCACAGTGATCGCCGCAAGCACCGCCGGCCTGATATCACCTCGCTTCAGTCGTTTGGTCCTGCAGGCGTAAGCTTGGGCGACTTGGCTTTCCACTTCCGTCACACGGGACATTTGTGCTTGCCTGGCAGCCGGGTACTTTTGTGCGACCTGGAGAATCTTCTCTGTTCTCGGATATGCCGCTGCCTGCCTGGCAACATGAAGGACTGCTTCTCGCATCGCTTCGGAAAGTGAGTAGTCAGCGGGACACTCGCTGATCGCTTTGCTCAACGCCGCTCCCAACGGAACCACACCCTTGGCCAGCAAATCGTACTTCGACGAAAAATAGCGAAAGAACGTACGCGGGGATACGCCAGCGGCCTCAGCGATCTGCTCCACCGTCGTCTCATCAAAGCCCGACTCGGCGAATAGATCGACAGCGGCATTCCAGATTGCATCGCGAACGAGCTCTTGCTTACGAGCCAGCAGAGTAGAAACGGGCGGGGCGGCCTGGAATTCCTGTTGCCTCAGAGCGTGCGATCGGGAGCGATTTGGCATAGGGGTATCAAATACCACACTCCGGCAGTCCATGTCAATAGCGACGTAATGTGTTGCCGTTGGCATTGTATGTCACGGTCCGAGGGTTCCAACGGCGGGCTCAGATCCCGCGCGAAGTGCCCCTCGCCCGGATTTATTCGAGCAGGAATATTTCAAAACTGTGACCCAGACGTAGGGCCTTTTCAGGCCGCCTTTAGGCGGGAATGTCGTTGAATCTAAAGATGCCAGGCTAACGCCCGCCGCTACGAGAGCGCTATTTCAGCACCGACAGCAGATTGCTGTAATCGTCGGTCCACGGACGCACACCGGGCCGCGTCTCAAGCGGCTTGGCCGCTTCGCGAATCTGGGCCTCACTAAAGAAGTCCTGCCGGCTGCTCACGAGCACCCACACGGCGCGGTAGACCGCATTCTGTTGCTCGCTCTTCGAGTCAATCGCGACTGCGCGTTTGCCGAGCCATTCTGCGGCGCTCAAGAAAACAGGCTCGAGATTAAGATATTTATTCGAGATGTTGGCGGCCAGCACCCCTTCCGGCTTAAGCTGACGGAAATAGAGCGCCATTGCCTCGCGGGTGAGCAGATGAACGGGGATGGCGTCGCCTGAGAAAGCGTCAAGCGCGAGAACATCGAATTGTTGTAACGGCTCGCGCTCGAGTGACAGGCGTGCGTCGCCCGCGACGATCTCAACCTGGGCCTGCGAGTCGCGCAGGAAAGTGAACTGGGTGTTCGCCAGTTGGATATCGAGCGGGTTGATCTCGTAGAACGTGTAGCGGTCTCGACGCTGGCCGAATGCGGTCAGGGTGCCGGCGCCTAGGCCGATGACGCCGACCCGCAGCGGCCCATGAGTCCTCAGGACGCGGAGCGTCCGGCCAATGCCGGAATTCGTCCCGTAGTAGCCCGTAGGTTGGCGGCGGAGATTCGGTGCCTGGAGCTGCAGACCGTGATCGATAGTTCCATTCATAAGCTTGCGACAGTCCCGGTCCTCACTTAACTCATCCTCCTTGCCCGCCCGCACGACGTCAGCTACGGAGATCTCATAGTCAATCACCCGCAGGCAGCCGTAGAAATTGCGGACCATCACCTCTGCCTCGTCAAACCGGTCCCAGGTGGTCTTGGCGAGGCTTGCTGCGAGAGCCAAGACGAGCGCTACCACCAGCAACCAGGCAGGGCGCCAGCGCGCCTTGTAGAAAGTGGTTCCCGGAGTGCGATGGAGGACAATCAGTGCCAGAACGCCGCAAGCCGCGAGTGAGATGGGCAGTTCGAAATAGCCGGGAAAGACTCGGGGGGCAAGCAAGGCCACGAACAGACCGCCTAGAGCGCCGCCTAGTGAGATCATCAGGTAGAAGGAAGTAAGCCGCGCGGGGTGCGGCTTCAGGCCTGCCAACTCTCCGTGACAGAACATGCAGCAAATAAAGAGTCCGGTGGCGTAGAGCGGGATGAGCACCGCTAACCGGGTGTTGTCAAATTCCGGGGCGAGAGCGTAAGCCATGCTGCCCAATGCTACCGCCAGCAGTCGCAGAAAGAGGCCACGGCGGTACCAGCCGTCAAAGCACAGGATGAAGCTCAGCAAATAAAGCGCGAGCGGGAGCAGCCACAGGAAGGGAATGGCCGCCACATTCTGAGTGAGGTGGTTAGTGATAGCAAGCAGCAAGGCGGATGCGCAGGCTGCGAGCGCGACCCAGAGCAACTGCACAGTCCAAGGAGGTGCGGGGACAAGCACGGCATGGGTCGCGGTTGCCACGTCGCGGGGCCTGCGCAGGGCGACCAGCGCGCACAAGAGGCACGCGCCCACATAAGCCATTGACCAGCCGATGGCCTGATGTCGCCTCGAGAAAAACGGCTCGACGAGCGTGGGGTAGCCGAGGAGGGCCAGCATGGATCCGGCATTGGAAAGAGCGAACAGCCGATACGGTTGACCCTCGGGCCCGCCACCCCTCTCGGCGTACCAGGCCTGCAGCAGGGGGCTGGTGCTGGACAAAATGAGGTAGGGGAGACCGATGCTCGCTGAGAGGAGCAATAGAATGTTCCAAGCGGGGTGTTCAGGTCCGGACGGCTTCCAGGGCTCATGGGGCAGTATCGGTAGCGTGAGAAGGCTCGCTCCCAGCATTGTCAGATGTACGGGCGACTGGAGCTTGGGGGGCAACCGCCGCGCAACGTAATGCGCGTAGAGGTACCCGACGAGCAGGGCGACCTGGAAAAAGAGCAGACAAGTGGTCCACACCGCCGCTGACCCCCCAAACCAGGGAAGAATCAGCTTGGCGATAATGGGCTGGACGAGGAACAACAAGAAGGCACTGAGGAATATTGCGACCCCATAAGGCATCGGCGAGGCGGGCCGCACGCCTTGGGAGGAGGCGAGTTCGCGATCGACAGTCGACAATCCATCAAGCAAGTCCACAGTCCACAGTCTACAGTCAACAGTGGAAAGTCGAATCCACAGATTACGCAGATTATACAGAAGCCTTCAGCCCCCACCCTTCAGCAGTCAAGACACTCAAAGTCCCTCCGTCCCTCGAATGTCGAGCTGAAAGCTGACGGCTGAGAGCTGACAGCTTTCTGTGAAATCTGTGATCTGTGAATTCCGTCTCGTCAGTGGAAAGTCGAATCCACAGATTACGCAGATTACACAGAAGCCTTCAGCCCTCACCCTTCAGCAGTCTAGACACTCAAAGTCCCTCCCGTCCCTCGAATGTCGAGCTGAAAGCTGACGGCTGTGAGCTGACAACTTTCTGTGAAATCTGTGTAATCTGTGGATTCCGTCTCGTCACTTGTCACTGTTCTCAGGCCAGTTTCCAGGGTGCTCGATACTCACGGCTCAGGAGCTTTTTGGCCTCCGCGCTTCCCTGCACGACCCGCTGGCTGGCCACGTCCCACACGATGCGCTCCTTGCTGCGGTAGGCCACGTTACCGAGCAGGCACGTGCTGGTGGACCGATGGCCAGTCTCGATGTCGCTCGTCGGCCGCTGGCGCGATTTCACGCAGTCGAGAAAGTTGCGCACGTGGTCCAAGTGCGAGTCGTTAACCGACTCCATCTGCATGGCGGGGGTGCGCTCCACCTGCTTCTTCTCCAACTGGCGCTTCTCCGGGTACACCTCGAACCCGCTGCGGTCCAGGAATAACGTGCCGTCGGCGCCATGGAACTCAATCCCGTAACCGTGGTTGTACATGGAATTGGCATTACACCACCGATTCTCGTAAGTGCACACAAATCCCGGATACTCGTAAGTCACCTGAAGGGTGTCGGGCGTCTGCGCATTGTCCCGGAGGCAGAACCTGCCGCCGGACGCGGTAATGACATTAGGTCCGTCGACCTTAAGGGCCCACTGCACAATGTCGATAAGGTGGACTCCCCAGTCGGTCATGAACCCGCCGGCGTAGTCCCAGAAATAGCGGAAGGTGGACCAGCGGTCGCCCACGCCGAAGCGGTTGGCGTTGAACGGCACCTTAGGCGCGGGCCCGAGCCACAGGTCCCAATCCAGGGTCGGCGGCGGGTCAGAGTCAGGCGGATTGCCGATACCCTGGGGACAATCGTTGGAGTAGTTCCAGGTGCGCGCGAAGGTTACTTTGCCGATCATGCCGTCCTGCACCAGTTCGATAGCCTTCTGGAAATGGATGCCCGAGCGTTGTTGCGTTCCTACCTGCACGACGCGGTTGTGTTTTCTTGCCGCCGCCACCATCTGCTTGCCTTCCTCGACGGTGGTCGAGATGGGTTTCTCGACATAGACATCCTTGCCTGCCTGGCACGCCAGCACCATGGGGAGCGCGTGCCAATGGTCGGGCGCTGCTACAATCACGGCGTCGATCTCCTTGCGATCGAGAATCTCGCGAAAGTCTTTGTAGGTCTTTGCCGCGCCGTTCGTGGCCTTGAGCGCCTGATCGAGGTTGGGCTGATAGACGTCGCAGACGGCCGCAATCTCAACTTCCGGCTGCTTGGCGAAGTCCTCGAGGTTGCTCATCCCCATGCGTCCGGTACCGATGACTCCCACCAATACTTTGTCATTGGCTCCCAGCGCGCGGGTGGACCGGCTCAGCCCATAACCAGTGGCGACCGCACCCACCGTTCCCGTGGCGCGCTTGAAAAAATCGCGTCGATTGATGTCTTCGGTCATCATCTAGTCAGCTCCCTTCCTTGGGGCATTGGTGTCGCAACTGGCAGCAGTGAGTCACCGCGGCGACTCGCCGCCCTCCTTTTTCGCTTTCGGGCACCCACAAGCCTGCCCTTACCAGCGTATCAAAAGCAGAGCCCTCAAGGCGTTGCCAGGAATTGTAGCTCAAAAAACGCGACACGGTTAGGACTTGCGGTCTGTATACAATTGCGCTAGCTAAAGGCTGTTGCAAAACCGTCTCGAGCTCGTATCAGGGCACGACTTCAGTCGTGCGAATTCCTTGAGTGTGCTGCGACGCCTGCGTAATAACTTGTGCATCGTCGTCGGCACGGGCCCCCGGCAGGGGCCAACCGTGAGTAGCCGTAGGTGCAACCTACGGATTACGTCACGCCCTGTGACCCCAACCCCGCACGGGGTTGACCGTGGCTGTTGTCCGGCCCCGCCATGGCCGGGATGATGTTGTGGCTCCGTGTCCGTAGGTTTCACCTACGGCTACTCACGGTGTCCCGCTGCGCGGGACGGGGAATCAAGTACCCGACGTTGCGTGGATTCTTACGCCATGTCAGGAGTCCTGAAATTGGGGACCGTGGTCCGCCGCCGGGGCACGTGTGTGAGGGCAAAGCTGCCGTCCCTGCCTTTCCACAGCCGCTCGACGCCGCCTCTCAGAAGTTTGATCCTCAAAGCTTGAGGCAGAAGAACCTCACCGCCGAGTAGAGAGGAAGCGAACCACATGCTGACCACGCTTTCTGTCTTGTCACCCCTCACTTGTCACAAGGTGTCAAAAAACCGCGGCTCTGCCGCCTGCTGTGACAGAAAGGCTCAGCTTCCGGCCGCGCCGACCAAAGAGAAAAACCACGGAAAATTTTCGGCTCGGCCGCTTCCTGGAAAGCCGTCACTGATCACTGCACTTAGGAGTTTCTAGGGTGATCGGTACTCGCCGCTCAGCAAATGGACACCTACTGATACACTCCAGAATGGTGCGGGTGAAGAGCGCGGGTTGAGGGCGGGCGCGAGGGCATGACAAGCGCGGAGGTTGAAGCGGTCCTCGGTTCCCCGGATCTCAAAAGACTCAGCCGACTCCACCACCTATACCTTACAAGTCGGCCCGGGCTGGCGGTTGCGTTCACCGGGGGCAAAGTGACAAAGACCGCACGCACGCTTTAAGGGAAACTCTCCGGGCCGAGCGATTAAGATTAAGCTCCACGCTCTTTTATGCCGCCCGTGAACCACCGAAGGGAGAAATAAATCATGACCCGTCCCTATTCCCGCAGAAGTTTCCTCGAAACCTCGCTCACAGCCGGAGCCGCGCTCGCCGGGCGCCCCATTTCTCGTGCGCCCGTTGCGCGAGAAGTGGGGACACATCCGCCTGGAAAGCCCGGCTTTCCGGTGGCCGACTATCATGTCCACCTGAGCCCCACATTGTCGATCGAAGAGGCCATCGCTCTAGGCAAACAGCGGCAGGTGCAGATCGGTATCGTGGAGCATCCCGGCCCGGGCTTCCCCATCAACACCGACGCCGACCTCAAGCAATACATCGATGGCCTGCGCAGATATCCGGTCCGCATCGGACTGCAGCCGGTGTATGCGGGCTGGTCGAAAAGCTTTTCGAAAAGCCTTCTGGACGAACTGGACTACATTCTGATGGACGCGCTCACGCTGCCTCGTCCCGAGGGCGGCTGGCTGGCGATCTGGCAAATCGATACCATGGTCGATGACGAAGAAGAATTCATGACGCGCTATATGCGCTTCATCGAGCAAGTGCTGACCACCGAGCCCATCGACATCTTCGCCTGGCCAACCTTCCTCCCGGTCCCGATCGCGCGCCAGTACAAGGAGCTTTGGACGTCCCGGCGGGTGCAGCGCATCATCAGCCTGTGTGGGGATCGCGCACAAGGACCTCGCGATAGAAAGATCGCGATCGAAATCAATGAGGTAGCGCATGTCCCTGACGAAAGCTTCATCCTGCAAGCCAAACGAGCCAACCTGAAATTTACCTTCGGCACCGATGCGCGCAACCAAAACGCTGCCCACTTCTATTACTGCTACCAGATGGCCCAGAAATGCGGGCTGACCGAAG
>DATJKY010000855.1:0-7523 GCA_035490955.1 Terriglobia bacterium
GGCCTTCAGCGCCACACTGCCCGACGACGCTTTCCCGCGCGGCTCCGACTGGCTGATGATGGGTCCGAGCGGCCCGCGGCGCCTGCGGCTGGCGGTGGAGCACCTGGCGCAGTATCGCGGCGGCATCTGCTTCATGACGGATCTCGACCCGCGCTGGGTGATCAAGCTGATCAAGCGAGGTAGGATCGACGAGGCAGAGGCGTACAAGCAGCATGTCGTGGAGCAGGGACTCACGCTCCTGCGCGCCCATGACAACATCCGCTGCCTGTTCACCACTCCGAAACTGCTTGAGGCACTGTGCGAGAAAGTGTCGCTGAGAAAAGCCGGCATCCGAGGCGTATTCTGCGGCGGCACTGAGATGACACCTCAGTTTCATCGCTTCGCAGTGGAGGAGTTGCTCGACGGCGTTTACTTCGCCCCCACCTACGGCAATACGCTTATGGGCCTGGCGGTGCACAAGCCGCGTCACCCCGAGGACAATTACGCCATCATATACTACCCGCCCCTGCCGAGGGCGATGATCGAGGTTGTGGCCCCGGATCAGCCGTGGCGGGTTGTGGAGTACGGCCAGACCGGCCGCGTGAGGCTGACGACGCTGACGCGCGAGTTCTTCATGCCGCGCTTTCTGGAACGGGACGAGGCGGAGCGTGAACCGCCCTGTGTAGAGTATCCTTGGGACGGCGTGCGCAACGTCAGGCCATTTTCCAGGTTCCAAGAAACGGTGGTGGAAGGCGTCTACTGATGGACCAGATTCTTCATATTCCTATTTTGCGACGCGGGCGGCCGTATCGCAGTCTCGATGCGATAACGATGCCGCACTATCGCACCCGTGAGCCTTTTGTTCAGACCAGCCAGGCGAACGTCGGGCTTATCCGGCGCGATCTACTCGACCAGGACATGGCCAAGAAAATTCTAGAGGGCTTCACCTGCAAGAAGCTGTTCGCCATTTGCGCGCGAGCGGCCGATCTCTTCGCCGAGTCGTCATTGCCACTTGGTGACTCGATGCAGTCCCCCGAAAATTACGTGAGGCAGGTGTCGGCCACGACCGGCTTGCCGTATGTGATGGTGCGGAAGAACATGCACAAAATCCGCAGCGTGCTGGGAGACTTGGAGGTGGT
The DNA here is from genome assembly GCA_035490955.1 of Terriglobia bacterium. GTDB lineage: Bacteria > Acidobacteriota > Terriglobia > UBA7540 > UBA7540 > DATJKY01. The sequence goes on from DATJKY010000855.1 coordinate 1,119, forward strand.
GATCAATGGTCTCACCCGCAATCTGGATCTCGGTGTACTCGATACCGGATACTCCGAAACCTTGAGTTATGCTCCACGCGGTGAATCGCTAGGGGTAGTCCTCCCCAGCAACTCACCCGGGGTGCATTCACTCTGGATTCCCGCATTCGCTCTGAAAACGCCGCTGGTGCTGAAACCCGGCAGCGCCGAGCCCTGGACGCCATATCGAATCATCCAAGCGCTGATTGGTGCGGGAGCCCCGCCTGAGGTGTTCGGATACTACCCGTGCGATCACGCAGGCGGCGGCGAGATCCTGCGTCGTTGCGGGCGTGGCATGGTGTTCGGGGATGTGGCGTCCACCGAGGCCTGGCAAGCCGATAACCGCATCGAGGTTCACGGGCCGGGTTACAGCAAGATCGTGGTCGGCGAGGACTGCATCGACCAATGGGAGAAGTACGTGGACGTGATGGTTTCGTCCGTCCTCGAAAACTCCGGCCGCTCCTGCATCAACGCGTCCGGCGTGTGGGTGCCGGCGAAGGCAGCGGAGGTCGCCGAGGCGCTGGCGGCACGTCTGGCCAAGGTTGTGCCGCGCGATGAGGCGGACGAGCAGGCGGAACTTGCGCCATTTGCGGATCCGGGCGTCGCCACGAGGATCTCGCAGACGATCGACCGAGAACTGGAAACGGCGGGGGCACGGGAGCTGACTGCGTGCGGTCGTCCTGGCGGGAGACTGACGACATTACAGGGCTGTTCATACTTGCTGCCAACCATCGTCCATTGCGAGTCGCCCCAACATCCGTTGGCGAACCGCGAGTTCCTTTTCCCTTATGCGAGCGTGGTGATGGTAAAGCAGGAGGACATGCCGCGCGCTCTCGGGCCGAGCCTGGTCGTGACCGCCATCACGCGCGACCCCAAACTCACGAGACGGCTGCTCGCGTCCCCAAACGTAGGCCGATTGAACCTGGGCGCCATCCCCACATGGCAGATCAGTTGGGACCAGCCGCACGAAGGCAATCTGTTCGATCATCTCTACGCCCGCCGGGCTTTCCAGTGCGCAGTATGAAGATTGTAGCCTTTACAGCCGGTGCCGGCGAAATGTATTGCGGCAGTTGTCTGCGCGACAACACGCTGGCGGCAGAAATCAAGGCCCAGGGGCACGACATTATGCTGCTGCCGATTTATACGCCCAGCCGAACCGACGAGCCGAACGTCAGTTATCCCAAGGTGTTCTTCGGCGGCATCAACGTGTGGCTCGAGCAGCACTCGGCCATCTTCCGCAAGACGCCTTGGTTGCTGGACCGGCTATGGGACTTGCCGTGGGTGTTGAGGCTTGCCTCGCGCCGTTCGATCGCGGTGAATCCGCAGCTTTTGGGTGAGTTGACTGTTTCCATGCTGCGCGGCGAAGAGGGCTTTCAGGGCAAGGAAATCCGGAAGATGGCGAGTTGGCTTCGCAGCGAACCGGCCCCCGATATCGTGACCCTGCCGAATTCGCTTTTGATAGGGCTCGCGCGCCCAGTCCGCGAGGCAGTGGGCCGGCCGGTGTGCTGCACTCTACAGGGTGAAGATCTGTTTCTAAGCCAACTTCACGAACCGTATCGAACGAGGTCACTGGAGCTGATTCGCTCCAACATTGGGGACGTGGACGGCTTCGCGGCGGTCAGCGAATTTTACGCGCAGTTCATGGGCCCCTACCTCGGCATCCCCAGGGAGAAGATGCACGTGGTGCCGCTTGGCGTCAACCTCCACGGATTCAGTCCCGACCTCCGTTTTCGCAGCAACTGTTTCACGGTGGGATACTTCGCCCGGATCGCGCCGGAAAAGGGCCTGCACTTGCTGGCTGAGGCGTACGTCCGGCTGCGGCGCGAGACCGAGTTTTCCGGTGCCACGCTCGAGGTTGCCGGGTATCTCGCGGCCGAGCATCGTGAGTACCTGGGAGCCATCAAGGGCAAAATGAAGGACGCAGGAATGGAACAGGAGTTCTGCTATCGAGGCGCACTGGACCGGCTGCCCAAGATCGATTTCCTCAGAAACCTCGATGTCCTGTGCGTCCCCTGCACCTACGATGAACCGAAGGGGATCTTTCTGCTGGAGGCGATGGCGAACGGAGTCCCTGTTGTCCAGCCTCGGCGCGGAGCATTTCCCGAGATCCTCCAGAAGACAGGTGGCGGAATTCTGGTGGAACCGGACGACACGTCCAGTCTGGCCCAGGGAATTCTCTCCCTGTGGAAGGACCCTGCGCTCGCGGAGGAGCTTGGTAAGCGAGGCGCGCAAGGAGTTCGCGAGCACTACAGCGCCTCGCGTATGGCTGCGCGGGCGCTCGAGGTGTACTCCAGCATCGCCGCTACACGTGTCCATGCTTGAAGTCTCCAACCTCGCCAAGCAGTATTCGACTCCCCGTGGAGTAGTGACCATTCTTTCCGGTATTTCTCTTTCCTTGAAGCGTGGTGACGCCGTAGCCATAATGGGTCCGTCGGGCTCCGGCAAAAGCACCCTGCTTTATATCCTGGGGGCATTGGAAGAGCCGTCGGCGGGTACGGTCACCCTCGATGGACGAAATCCATTTCAGTTGGCTGAGAAAGAACTCGCCGCGTTCCGAAACCAAGCGATCGGATTTGTCTTCCAAGACCATTGCCTCCTGCCACAATGTTCAGTGCTCGAAAACGTGCTGGTCCCGACTCTGGTCTCGAAGAACCATGCTGGGTACACGGAGCGGGCGCGAGAATTGCTGAAGCAGGTGGGGCTCAATGACCGGCTGGACCATCGCCCCTCCGAGCTTTCGGGCGGCGAGAAGCAGCGGGTAGCGCTGGCTCGCTCACTGATCCGGCATCCGCTCTTGCTGCTGTGCGACGAACCGACTGGTAACCTCGATGAGGTGTCGGCTGATGTGGTCGCTTCACTGCTCCTCGAAGTACACCAGTCGGAAGCGACCATCCTGGTGGTGGTGACGCACAACGCGACGCTGGCCTCGCGATTTCCGGTCCGGTACGAGTTGCGTCATGCGAATCTCTGCCCTGTTGGCGCGTAACCTGGCGTGGTATTGGCGCACGAACCTGGCTGTGCTGCTGGGGGTTGCTGCTGCGGTCGGCGTTCTCGCCGGCGCTCTATTGGTGGGCGATTCGGTCCGCGCCAGCCTGCGGGATCTCGTATTGGCGCGGCTGGGCAACACCGATTATGTCGTCTCCCGCAATGGCTTCTTCCGCGAGGCGTTGGCTTCAGAGTTGGGTTCTGCCTGCCCGATCATCGCGATTGACGGCGTGGTGGTGCACGAAGCAAGCGGAAGGCGGGCGTCCGGTGTAGAGGTTATCGGGGTCGACGAGCGATTCTGGAAGTTCTCCCGAGACCCCGTCGGGACGGGGCAGGCGGAGCCTGGCGAAGCGCCCGGCGGCCGCGGGATCTTGTTGAGCGATGCACTGACACGCGAACTGGGCAACAGCGCAGGCGACTCTATCCTTATTCGTGTGGAGAAACCCTCGGCGATTCCGCTCGAGTCGCTGCACGGCCGCAAGGAGGACGTTGGGAGGTCTATCCGGCTCACAGCAAGTGGTGCGGTGTTCCGCGAGTTCTCGCTCAAGCCGCAGCAGGGCGACATCCGCTCGGTGTTGGTCTCGCTCGCCGAGCTACAGAGGGACCTGGGTGAGCAGGGCAAGGTCAATACGATCCTGGTAAGGAGCGCATCGCGGGCCGAGGGCGATATCGACCGCATTTTGAGAGACCGCTACACCCTGGACGACCTTGGCCTGCGGGTGCGCGTTCTGGAAAAGCAGCGATGCCTTTCGCTCGAAAGCGACGGCACCCTGATCAGCGACGCGGTGGCCGAACGAGCAACGGCTACGGCGAAGCGATTGGGCCTTAGCGTGGAACCGGTGCTGACGTATCTTGCCAACACCATTCGTGCCCGCGGGCGCGAGATCCCGTACTCGGTGGTGACGGCGCTCGACTCCGCACCCGCGCCGGCCGAACCCGACGGCATCACACTCAACCAGTGGGCTGCCCGCGACCTGGGAGCTAAGCCGGGCGACCCGGTGTCGCTCGACTACTACGTCTGGAAATCCGATGGAAGACTGTACACCCGGACCGCACGATTCCGGCTGGCAAGGGTGGTGCCACTCGATGACGCGACGGCGGACCGCGACCTGGCGCCGAGGTATCCGGGGATCACGCAGTCGGAGAGCTTGCATAATTGGGATCCGCCGTTTCCCCTCGACCTCGGCCGTGTCCGGCCGGTCGACGAACAGTATTGGAAGCAATACCGCACGACGCCCAAGGCTTTCGTTGCGCTCAGCAGGGGCCGCGACCTTTGGGGGACGCGCTTCGGCAGCCTGACGTCGATCCGCATCTTTCCGCCCTCAGACGCCTATGCCAGCGCTTTGCGAGAGGAACTGGAGCCCACCAAAATGGGTCTGACAGTCCTTGCCGTGAAAGCGCAAGGCCTCGAGGCGGCGCAGGGGGCCGCGGATTTTGGCGAGTACTTCGTGTATTTCAGCTTCTTCCTGATGGTTTCGGCGCTCTTGCTAACAGGGCTGTTCTTCAAGTTGGGAGTGGAACAGCGCCTCCGCGAGATCGGCGTGCTCCGCGCACTCGGCTTTTCCATCTCAAAGATTCGGACTCTATTCTTGCTTGAAGGCGCAGCCCTGGCGGCAACCGGAGCCCTTGTCGGGATCGCAGGCGCGCTCGGCTATGGCGAGCTCATGATGCTTGGACTGCGGAGTTGGTGGGTCGACGCCGTGAACACGAGGCTGCTTTCGCTCCACGCCTCGAGCGCACCGCTGGCCAAAGGCGCGGCGGCCGGAATCGTCATCGGCCTGGGCTCGATTGCGTGGACCCTTCGCGGCCTCCAGCCAGTGACGCCGCGGGGTCTCTTGATGGGCGAACACGGGCGCAAGCCGGGACGACGATTGTTGCTCATCGGGACCATAGCCGGAGCCATTGCCCTTGGGTTGCTGGCGGCCGCGGTCTTGCGCAAGCTAGACCACACCGCTGGCTTCTTCGGTGCGGGCACCCTGTTGCTGATCGCTTGCCTCTCGTTCGAATCTAAATGGCTCCGGTCTCGTGCATTCGACTCCGTTCGAGGCCAAATCAGTCTCGGTTTGCGGAGTGCTACTTATCGCCCCGGCCGGAGCATTCTCTGCGTCGCGTTAATCGCGTCGGCGACGTTTCTCATCGTCTCGCTCGATACTTTTCGCCGCCATGGTTCGTCGGCGGGCAGCGGCGGCTTCCCATTGATGGCCGAGTCAGTCCTGCCGGTGATCCACGACCCCAACACCGCCGAAGGCCGTGACGCTCTGAACATCCCGCCGCTCGAGGGAGTCGAGTTCGTCTCCTTCCGGTTGCGGCCCGGAGACGACACCAGTTGTCTAAATCTCTACCAGCCGCGCAATCCAAGAATTCTGGCGGCTCCCGCATCCTTTGTTCGCACTGCTCGCTTTCGATTCCGGGATGCGGAGGCACAGACGACGAATCCCTGGCGCCTACTCGAATCGAACCCGGCCGACGGCGCCATTCCTGTTATCGCCGATGCCAATTCGATCACCTATGTGCTGCACCTCAAGCTCGGCGAGGTGTTTGTGCTGGACAAGACAAAGTTCCGGATTGTCGCGGCGCTCGAAGACAGCCTGTTTCAGGGTGAACTGCTGATCTCTGAAGCCAATTTCCTGCGCTTGTTTCCGGACGTTCAGGGTTTCCGGTTCTTCCTCCTCAGCGTCTCCCCAGCGAGAGCGCAGGAGGTCACGGGAGTGCTGGAGAATGCACTCTCCGACTACGGATTCGACGTCCAGCGCACCGAAGAGCGCTTGGCAGGATTCCACAAGGTGGAGAATACCTACCTTTCTACCTTTCGTAGTCTGGGCGCGCTGGGCCTGGTGCTCGGCACGGTGGGACTCGCGGCTATCCTGTTACGGAACGTATTGGAACGGCGGCGCGAGTTAGCGCTCCTGCGCGCTGTAGGATACCGCTTCCACCACCTGACCGCGATGGTACTAGCCGAGAACTTGCTTCTGCTACTGCTCGGCCTGGCGACGGGTACGGTGTGCGCGCTCGTCGCCATCGCCCCTGAGGTTTCGTTGCGCGGCGGCCGCTTGCCGGTCGCGTCCCTGGGCCTACTACTGGCTGCGGTCCTTGTCACCGGGACGGCAGCATCGCTCACCGCTACCGCCGCGGCCTTGCAGTCCCCGCTGCTCGTGGCGCTGAGATCGGAGTAGGCTGCGGCGACCTTGTCGCTGGGCAACTTGTGTACCTCGAAGGCGCAGAAACCCTGAACCCTGGGACCTGCCACCTGGGCAGATCAGACCGAGCAAAGAGAAGATCTCCTTCCTTAAAGAACCTCCCTATTTTCAGCCCTCTCCGAACGGGAGAGGGGGGACCACGGAGTCGTGGGTGAGGGCAGCGACAGCCCGGGTTCGCACCGAACCCTGCTGGATCCGTCAGCCG
>DATJKY010000856.1:0-4897 GCA_035490955.1 Terriglobia bacterium
AGGCTCTTGTGGGCCAGCTTTTTCCTACCATCCTCATCGCTACGCTGGTCACGTTGGCCATGCAAGCGCGCCGCGAGTCATAGGCAAGTTTGCGGTGGATTGGTAGGCGAACCTGATCCACGCATCCGTACTTTCGAGGACGGACGGGTGTGGTTGCCATCAACCTTCTAGCGCGCTACCGCGATGAGGTGTGCTGCTACAACGATAACATTCAGGGCACCGCGTCTACCACGTGCGCGGGGTGATAAATGCCTTCAAAGTGAATAATTTGTACATCTTCCCGGCGCTGTTCACCCGGGAAGCGCACCCACCTTCAGGATGCGACGCCACTCACAGTCGGCCAGGAGTGGTCCGGCTAAGCTGCACAGCTTGATGATGCACTCACGTTGGTCAATCCCTTCAAGGACTGTATCGCCTGGCTGTATGAGGTACAGCGGTCGGGACTGGAATTAACGCTCCTCCCGACTTTGGCGAAAAAGTTGCGGCGGAGATCGCCAGGCTCACCGGTCGCCCGTTCGTCACGGCCCAACAAATTCGCAGCTCAGGGCTCCCTTGATGCCATGGCGGCAGCGAGCGCCGCCCTACGGGCACTGGCCGTTGCCCTGATGAAGATTGCCAGTGACTTACGCTGGCTTGGTTCGGGACCGCGGGCAGGATTGCACGAGCTCATCCTGCCGTCCAACGAGCCGGGCAGCTCGATCATGCCGGGCAAAGTCAATCCTACCCAAGAGGAAGCGATGGTGATGGTATGCATTCAAGTCATCGGAGAGGATAAGGCCGTCGCCTTCGCAGGGTCCCAGGGGAACTTCGAATTGAACGCCATGCGGCCGATCATCATCAATAACGTGCTGCACGCCGCGCGTATTCTTGGCGATGCATGTGTTAAGCTCCGTGAGTACAGCATTGAGGGAATCAAGCTCGACCGGACCCGCATCGACAAATTCGTCGGTGAGTCACTGATACTCGTGACCTCGCTGAGTCCAGTCATCGCTTATGATAAGGCTTCGGCGATCGCCCATTATGCTTTGGACCACAACACGACACAGCGCGCGCTGCCCTAAAAGGAGGCTTCGTCGGCGCGGAGGAGTTCGACCGGATCGTTGATCCCAAAAAGATGGTCGGCAGTCCACACCGCGATCTGGGAATAACTTGATCGCGTTCCGTCTCGATCACCCTTACACGGGGACGGAGGCTGACCATCCGAGCACAAGCAGGAATGCCGAGTACTCTTGAGTGAACCCGATCCAGACCTAGCGCCGGGAACAGTCGATTTCGCGACCGGTGCGATTAGGTTCAAAGTGTACGCCGTCTGACATGGTGCGCGGTGCCGGCCCGTGAGTTCGGCCCTCAGGATCTCCGCTGGACCAACACCGGGCTTCGTTGCGACTCGTCCCTGTTGGCAGCAGCAGCGGTGAGTGTTCAAGCGATGACTGTTTTAGGGCTCTCGACACTGGTGTTCTGCGGTTCCTTGGTGGCTGGCGTCGTTGGATCGCTGACCGGCTTAGGCGGAGGCATCATCATCACACCACTACTGACTTTGGTGTTGGGGGTGGACATCCACTACGCCATCGGAGCGGCGCTCGTTTCGGTGATTGCCACATCCTCCGGCGCCGCGGCGGCTTATGTCAAGGAAGGATTCTCAAATATCCGGATCGGAATGCTCATGGAGATCGCGACCACCACGGGAGCCGTCCTTGGCGCTTCGTTGGCTCTACGCGCACCCACCAGTGCTATTACGGTGATTTTCGGGTTGGCCCTGCTCTATTCGGCCGCAATGTCGCTCCGGACACCCGATTTAGGGGGGGCGGTGGACAAGCCGGACCCGGTTGCTCAGACTCTGGAACTAGACTCCAGCTATCCGACCTCGGGCGGCTTCAAAAGTTATCACGTACATCACGTCGCGACAGGCTCCGCCGTAATGTTTGGGGCAGGGATACTTTCAGGCCTGCTGGGAATTGGATCCGGCGCTCTCAAGGTGATAGCTCTCGATGAAGCGATGCGAATTCCCTTCAAAGTCTCAACCACAACCAGCAACTTCATGATCGGGGTGACGGCTGCCGCCAGCGTCGGGCTATACCTGAAAAACGGCTACATCGATCCCGGTCTAGGGATGCCCGTCATGCTCGGAGTGCTCTCGGGAGCCTTCCTGGGCGCGCGGCTTCTGCCCGGGATGAAGACAGGTGTTTTACGGCATGTGTTCAGCGCTGTCATCGCGATTCTGGCTGTCGAGATGATCTATCACGGACTCACGGGGAAACTTTGAAATGGATAACAAACCACGCAGCTGGAGCGATCAACAAATCGAAACCATCATAGGCGATCTTCTTCGCGCAGGAGTCGTTTTCTCGGGAGCCATCGTTTTGCTCGGTGGAATCGTCTACCTCGTTCATCAAGGACATACGACGCCTCACTACGGAGTATTCCACGGCGAGCCTTCGGACCTGCGAAGCGTGAGGGGCATTGTACGCGATGCCTTGGCTGGACAAGGGCGCGGAATTATCCAATTGGGGCTTCTCTTCTTGATCGCAACCCCGGTCGCAAGGGTTGTATTTTCGATCTTTGCCTTCGCGGTTCAACGGGACCGGCTGTATGTAGTGGTGACACTGACTGTGCTTGCCATCCTGATGTTCAGCCTGACTGGAGCTCAGGTATAGAGAGACCCACAGTTACGAACACTCGGTGCCGAGAGAAGGTGAAAGGAGGCACAGTATGGCTAAGCAGCAGCCGACAAAAGAGTCGGGTGGGCTGGCTGTTCCTCGCGGACTGGATCTACTGAACCAACCAACCCTGAACAAGGGCACGGCGTTCACAGAGGAGGAGCGAAGCAAGCTAGGCTTGCACGGACTTCTGCCGCCTAACGTCGAGAGCCTCGAGGAGCGTCGCGTCTGGCGCTCGGCGCGTGACGGACGCCATGATGCTGGCAGCCGCCCGAGCGCTCGCCGGGAATTCGCCCGCCCTCAATAGGCTGGCTGCACTAAGGGGAAAAGACATGTCGGAAGCAAAGATACGGCGAGAAGACATTGCGGCGGAGCGGCGTCGGCCACTTCAGACTACTGAGGCCATTATCTACGGCATTGGGCTGGCGATTTCCTGCCTCATCAGCTATTGGCTTATAACAGGGATTCTTGCCCACATTTACTCCATCTCCAGGGATGACGATCTTCTGGGAGGCATGTGGGCCGTGGCGGCCACGGTGTTTGTCTATCGATACAGCTACGGGGAGAGCGTCCATGCCGCTTTATCGCGTATGGCCGCAACATCTTTAAGTTTTGTCCTGTGCCTTGCTTACTTGCTAATCTTCCCGTTCCAGCCTTGGGGCATGGCTACCTTGATTGGCATTGGTGCTGTCGCGATGACGCTGATAGGCCGCTCCGACGAGACGGTCACGACGGGAATCACCACCGCCGTTGTTATGGTCGTTGCTGCCTTGAGCCCGCACAACGCGTGGCGACAGCCCCTCCTTCGCATGCTCGACACCGCGGTCGGTGTGGGTGTCGGCGTTGCGAGCGCGCGGATCAGCCTGAGTGCCACTCACCGCTACCATCGGGCAGCGCCCTCACCGGCCAACACTCTATGAGCAAAGTTTTTTCCAGAATCGTTCAGTCATGGGGAACGAAGGCCACCTTCAACCTGGCTGGCTGTCTGTGGATGGCGGGCATGTTCGGCGTGCTAGCGGCCCTTGAGGCTAATCGAATTGGTCTCTACTTGGTGCCTCCCTTTGGGGCGACACTGTCAATTCTTTATCTCGTGCCTGACGCTGAGATCGCGCAACCCTACGCCCTGATTGTGGGATCGGTCGCAGGAGCCTCAATAGGGACGCTAATGAGCCTGTTTGCGCGAGGACTCGACGTGGCGGTAGTTGCCGCGGTCGTCGCCTTTGGAGTGATGACCCTCCTCCGTGCCTTTCACCCTCCCGGGGTTGCGCTTGCCCTTTACCCCGTGCTACTTCATCCGGGGAACTGGTTTCCCTTGCTCGTTGTTCTCCCGTTCACCGTGATTGCCGTAGGGTCTGCTGCGCTACTTAGCAGGCTGGTTGACAAATGGCCCCAATACCCGAAACCACTGGGCAAGGGTTCTAGGCAGTGAAAAAACAGAAGCGGCGGTGGCGCGTCGGGTGTGACGCAACGAGACAGCTTACAGGTGCTTCATGATGGGACCTCAGCGACCGCGGATGTGGAAGCCACTTCGGTGCACGGTGCTCAAGGAGCCCGCTCTCTGAACATATTTCTCTTGCCGCCCCATTCAGCCTGAAAAGCCAACGGACGGGAATGAGGACGGCGTGGGAACGAGAGCACAGTATGTCCTAACCTTGGGTTTCCCACTTTCTGGGGACTCGCTCGTTTGTATTGTCGACCACTAAGATGTAGGATAATCGACCGCAGTTTTCTTACCAGCCTGGGCCAAAGGAGGTGAGCGATACGCCTCAACTCAATTGCACATTATCGACTGGCCTGTGGTCACTTCTGCAGGAGCAATCGCAGAGAACGCAGCAGCCCTTGGCTCTGATCGTCAGTAAGGCCCTTGCGGAGTACTTCGACGTCGCTCATCACACGTTGTATCAGGTCTCGACGGCCACGGCCCTCGTCGAAGGGATATATCAGGGCGCGGTGCGGGTGGGGACTCTGCGCGAACACGGCGACCTCGGGTTAGGTACCTTTGAGGATCTGGACGGCGAGATGGTGGTCGTTGATGGCCATTTCTTTCAAGTAAGAGGGGACGGCTCGGTGCGGGAAGTCGACGATGGTGTGCTGAGCCCATTCGCCGTGATTACACGGTTTGCCCCCGAGCCGGCAGTCGCGTTGGATCAGTGCCCTGATATGAGCCATCTGACTTCCCGGTTCGACAGTCTCCGCCATTCCGACAACGTTTTTTATGCCTTGAGGGTGGATGGAAAGTT
>DATJKY010000857.1:0-3801 GCA_035490955.1 Terriglobia bacterium
CGCACTAGCTGCGGCGGCGGTCGTTTGCGGACCTCCGAACAGAGTCATGGTTGCGGCCGGCTTCTCGGCCCCTTTCTTGCCCCGCTCGGTGGCCTTCTTCCGGGCCTCCTCCTGGGCAGCTTTGGCCGCAGCTTCCATCTCAGCCTTCGCCTGGGCCAGGGTGCTGCCGAGCTGAGTGTGGGACTCGACGTAGCTGGCCAAGTGTTTCCCCAGCTCCGCGTCGAGCTCCTCCGGCGTGCCGGTGGAGCTCAACGGTGTCGTTAGAGCCGGGTTCTCGTCATCCCTTGCCTTCTTGGGGATGACGTTCACCCGGAGTGCATGGTCATTTTCGCGGGCTACGGTGATCATCAACGTGCGTCCCGCTAAAATTGACATTAGTTCAACAAACATGAAATCCTCCTTGTTCTTTTCAGCCCCGCCCACTATCTTCTTGCCGGACTCGAACATTGGCTCGCGGCAACGCTCATGACAAATTACGCTTTCAGGTCCGTCCCAAGCCGCACCAAAAAGGCCTGCCCGGGCCTCCAGCCCAGCAAGTCAACATCGAACCCGTTTAAGGGAACTTCAGCCCGCCAAGAAAGAATTCACTGTTCACAAGAATTGTGACCAAAATTGTGCGCCCGCGGGAACCGTGGTTTGGGAGATTACAGCATCCCGAAGTCCTACCATAACCCAAGCTAACTTGCTGTTCTGACAGGAGTTTCCTTGAGAACGCACTCTAAGCTTTCAGCAAAGCGCATGGGTCGCAGGGGGGACGGTCACTACGCTCTGTCACCCCTCAACCTACATTGCGCTAACCCCGTATTCTGGCTTGTTTTGAGCGCATGATGTTCAGTAGCCCACACGGCGGCAATGGCCCCCGAGCACAAGCCCAGTAACTGGAATAGGTTGCGAGCAGCCAGCCTCTTCGCGGATGCAGACCGAGGAGTTCGGCCTCGGCAGTTCCGAGCTGTTACCTTGCGTACGTTTGCCCCTTCAGGGGGTTCACAGCGTTCGGAAATTTGACATGAAGTCTTTGTCTGCCGAGGATTGAGTCTGTTGGGCGCCAAGTAGGCGGGTTTTAGCGCTCCGGTTTGTAGGTGGCGGCGAGAGGTTGCAGTGGCTATAGGCAATCCAGGCGGGGTCGAGCCGAGGGACGTTTCATTACCCGATACCCCCGAGCTTCTTACGGCACGAGACCTGGAAGCAATCTTGAAGATCAGCATGAAAACGATCTACGGTTACGTGCAACGTGGCCTCATTCCATACGTAAAGATCCAATCCAACGTCCGCTTTCCGAAAAAGGAGATCCTAATCTGGATTCAAGATCAGAGTTATCAACCCAAGGCATTCCGAGCCAACATCTCGCCACGACAATGATCTGCGCACGGATTAGGGGCCAACTGTCAGTGCCTCCCGAACGCTTTTGGGGCGGCGACTGCCAGTGCCTCCCGAACGGGTGAACTTGAATTCATGTCACTGTCAATGCCTCCCGAACGCTGGCGCTCAGGGAAGCCTTCGATCTTTAAGCCGCTTCCTGGGCACGCGATAGGCGCACGTTTGCAGCAAAGGCTGCGCGGACGGTTCTCTCCGGCGGAGCGCGTAAAAGGAAACCTGGTCCGCGTCCAAATCGACCTCGGCTCGAACCAAGCGGTGGGGCCAATTCGGTTCCACCGGGAAAGACCGCCCCATGAGGTGAACCTGGCCCTGCTCGGTGGTGCGGCGCAAGAAGATCATGCGCCCTTGCAGCGGAGCTTGCAGATCGGGCTGCCAGGAGGAAGGAAACGGGCGACGCTGCGGCGCTCCTTCCATCCGTTGGCTAGCACGCTGTCGGTAAGCCGCGACGTAGCTTGCCGACTGCCGCTGCAAGGCGGCCAAAGAATCATGATGAAAGCGCGCCCAGACCTTGGACTGCCAGCGACCGTTGAAGTTCTCCACCGCCGCTTGAAACCCGGTCTCGCGCGGCGGAGCAAAGACCGGAGTGACGTGCAGGCTCAGACAGAGACGGCTGAGGCGACCGATGGAATCCGGGAACTGGTGCGCCCCCTGAAAGCGCGTGTCGTTATCGAACTGAGCGTAAGCGGGCAAGCCGAAGGCGCGCCAATGCTCCAACAGGGCGTCAGCAACTCTCTGCGCGGTGATCGGGCCTTCCGGCCAGGAGGCGATCAAGCCCCCATGCAAAGAGATCCCGTTCAACACTTCCACTTCGATTCCGCCTTCGATCACCAGACCTTCGACGATATCGAAGCTGTCCAGCTCGCTTTGGCTCTGAGCGACATCCGGAAGATACCAGCCTGGTGGCGGAGGCGGCCGTCGCACGCGCCGTGTACCGTCGAGGGCACCGCGCCTCTCCAGAATGCGAGCAATCGTTCGCAGCGAGGGCAGTGGGGTGAATTGGCGCGCTTGCAATTCCCGTTGAATGGCAGCATCGCCATACTCGCCCAAAGTACTGCTTTCTTTCAGCTCTCGACGCAGAGTCAGAACAAGATCTTCGGTAGCAGGAGCGGTTCGCCGCGTGTGATGAGCAATCGGCGGACGGTCGTCCCACTCCATCCGATCCCAACGCTGATCGCGAGCGCGGCGAAACCAATGGTGCATGGTCGCCACACCGACATGAAAGCGATTGGCCACCGAGCGAAAGGATTCTCCCGCCCGTACTGCTGCCACCATCGCTTTACGCCTCCGCGCTCCAGAGTTTTTGAGCCATGTTCAACCTCCGTTTTAACATCGAGTGTAGGTCTCCCGAGCACCCAAGGCGTTCGGGAGGCATTGACAGTTCACCCGTTCGGGAGGCCGACAGTCGCCGCCCCAAAAGCGTTCGGGAGGCACTGACAGTTGGCCAGTAAGGTGTCGTACGGCCATACGGTTGGTCAGCTCCGCACCTCTTAAACTCAGCAGATAATACGCTCAACCCGATGGTTGCAATCCCTGGTTTTCCTCTAGACCCACATTTCCGTCTTGACCTGCGCTTTGAATCTTAAGAGGGCCGCAATCATCAATATTCATGCGGGTGTGAACGAGTTTCAGACCTTCCGGAAAGCCAAAACTGGACCCTCGTGCAGTCCGTGGAGACAGGAGTCACCAAGCATGGCCTGGCGACGGGGCAGGACTTGGAACTTGACACGTATGCCGAGCGCCTGAGCGCTGCGTTCCGCGCCGCAGGCGGAATCATGATGAGTCCGCCGTTCATAGGAGCTTGGACGCGGAAACCCAATTAGGGTGCCACCAAGGACGGTTTGACTGGCGGCAACACTGCTTCGGCCGCAAGCTGGCAGTTGCGCCCTCGGACCCTTAACACGGCCTTGTTCTCCAATTACCGGCGTGGGGCTGTCACGGGCGACATGGCATCCTTCTTTGCCGTTTCTCACTAGCCGATTAGCTTAGACCACGCGCATCAGGCGGTCCCGACGCGACATCCACTCCTCGCTGGAAAAGATGTGCGGTCCCGCCTCGATCAGGCGCGGGAGCATGTTGAAAACGGATACCGGACTCCACGGCGACCCCTGGCGAGTGCGAAAACCAGCTTGATTGAGCCCGTCGGCCACCCTGGACAGGGGTTGGTCCTGAACGATGAGATCCATCATGAGCACGAGAATATCCCTCTCCGTCGGGTCTTCTTCGAGATGCAGGCAGTCAGCCGCGACTCGAAGTCCGAAAGGCACATCCTCGATGAACTCTGGCCGCTGTTCTGCCTCTGCTTCGACCTCGCGCTGCCATTCTACCGCGACCAGCCTCCACCCTGCGTCAGTCTTTTGCCTCAAGTACTCCGCGGTCAACGAATCTTTGACGATTTCACGGATACGTTCCAGTTTTGGCATAGTC
>DATJKY010000858.1:0-3040 GCA_035490955.1 Terriglobia bacterium
GTCCCGTGCTTCCGCCCAGAATACTCGACCAAGGCCCCTTTCCACCGATCATAGTGAACCGTTCGGCCATTCCCGAGAACGAGGTGGGCATGCGCCAAGTTCGATCATTGATGTTAGTGGCCCGAAGCGGGTTGAGAAACGTCGCGCTAGCGGGCTTACGCGATGCGCCAAGCACAAGGCTGAAGGCGGACTGCTTGTTCCGGACCAGCCCCGGGTCATGGCTCCATGTGGGGAAGAAAAGCAGATCCTTCGCTTCGCTCAGGATGACATTTTGGGGTTGCCGCGCTGAACTCTGGCCTAAGACGGGGGAAGTTGTCAGCCCAACTGCCGCCAATACCCAGAGACCTGGCGCCAGCAAGCTCTTACCCTCTCGCTTTGATGTTGTCGTGCCCATCATTTCCTCTTCGCTTCTACATGCTTCTCGCACGAGTAGGATCGGCAGACCATTGAGACCGTCCGGGTGGCAAGCGAGCTCCTGATCCTTGTTACCCAGTTCGGTATTCAACGCCTGAGCACTTTGTTGCGGCCGACCGTCCACATTAAAATTCAGCCTTGGGCCTGCGAGCGGAACGATTGTTCTCAGCGCACGCAGCGCGTTTGCGAAGTGTAGTGAGTAGATCCCTGCGGATGTATCAGGAAAATTTTGTCGGGTCCCGGCCCGGGCAATCGGGTTGGCCCGGAGGCCCACGGGATGTACGAATCGTCCCGCCTCAGGCTAGCCAGGGGCTCGCCCTTGATATCCCGGTGCGGGTCCGGATTCAGGATTCTGGATTCAAGATTCAAGACCCAGAAGCCGAAGGCTCGAATCCGCGACCCGGGTGATTTCAAAAAAATGAAAACAGAACTAATTGGGTTCTGTCCCTCATAACGGACTGAGTAAGGCTATATAGATTCCAGCGTGCACGGTGCTGAAGGTGCTTGCACCAACTGACGCCCAGCTAGTGGTCAATATTCAGAACGGGCAGACCGAGTCGGAAACGGTCCTGTACGAGAAGCCTCTTACGAGGGCACAATCGAATCGGTGGGCGATGGAGGTTGAACTCTACGCAGAGCGCGACAAAGGGCCTGAGGGGGCCCTTCCTCTGAAGCGCGTGCGCAATGTCACTGGTATCGCAGCCAGCCTTCCCTGCAGACGGCTGGATAAGCTCAACAGGGCTTGGCCGCCGAGGACTACGCCGAGCGCGGGTTCTCCTTTGTCCGGCTCCCCTACACCCGCGACGAAGTCCTGGCGATCAGCAACCTGTTCCCGCTCGACCAGCGCCACGTGTACCTCGGCGCTGAGGCACGCGAAGAAACGGTGAAGTCGGAGAAGCTGGACGACTTCCGCTTCATCCATTTCGCAACCCACAGCTTCCTCGATGAGATAAGGCCGGCCGCTCAGGAATTCTCCTCTCCCGTGCGCCCCAATCCTTGGAAGACGGCATTTTGCAGATGGGTGAAATCATGCGCCTGAAGATGAACGCCGATTTGGTGACACTCTCGGCGTGTAGTACGGGACTGGGGAAATTGGTCAACGGCGAAGGGGTCCTCGGGCTCACGCGCGCTTTTTTTTATGCGGGCGCGCGCAACGTTGCGGTGCTTCTGTGGAATGTGAACGATTTCGCGACAGCCACACTAATGGTGTCTTTCTATCGACACTTGACTCGCGGCGTGCCGGAGAGCGAGGCCCTGCGTCAGGCAAAGCTAAGTTTGCTCCACAGCTCGCAGCCTCTGTGGCACCACCCTTACTTTTGGGCTGCCTTTGTCATCGAGGGAGAAGGCCACTGAGGCCTGCAGGCCCGCGTGCGTGAAATTCACTCTAACCTATTGTTCAGCGCGCGACGCGGGTCCCGCCCACTTCCTATGTTTTCCTCCTGTAGCGGCGGCCCCCTGTAGCCGCCCAGGGCAGGCCCGAGGCCTGCCCCTTCAGTGGTTGGTGCACCATGGACTGCCGGTGAAGCTGGGTGGCTGCATCAGCCCCGGTAAACGGCGTCGATTTCCACTGTCTTACCTGGGATTACCTGGACGCGCTCTTGATAGAACGTATGACCGCTCGGGCCGCGTAGCTCGATGTTGTGGGTCCCGGGGCGAAGCGCGAACTTCTTCAGCTTCGCGGCTTGGCCGGCGTAGCCGCCGTCGACGAAAACCGCGGCGTTTTTGTTATTCGTCTTGATCTTTACCTGCCCGGTGTAGGGGACCACAGCATAACCCGGTCCCCAATACGGAGCGTACCAGCCTGGGCCCCACCAAGCGGGACCGTAAGGCCGGTAAAAGCCGCCGACCACCACAACGCCCTGGGCTGCGGAGGCCGCTGGAACCAAAGTGAGAAGGCCCGCCAGAACTATCGGACCTGCAAACAACAATCTGCGGAACATGGTTTCTCCTTATCTCGTGTCCGGGCCCAAAGCCTACCTCGAGGCCCGAACGCAATTTAGCGGGCAATCCTCATGCCAACCCGAATCGTCGAATTGTGGCCCTGAACGTGCCCGTTTTGTGTGTATTAGAACGAAACTCGGAGTTCGGTGGTGAGGATCGTTGGTTGTTATGAGCCAGGTGGTGGCCGAAAACGACCCACTGCCGTTCTATAAGAGGACGCCACCCACCGAATGGGGCTTAATAAGGCTTTGAATAGATTTGCCGAGGAGCCGTGAGGGTGCTATCCTTCCGTGCAAGGCGCACGATGGCCAAGGTGCGCGGCTCCGTTGAGGATAGTTTATGCCGTCGCCACGCGCGGAGCGCTTGACTAGAAACCTCGTTGCGGTGATGTGCTTCGCGGCCGCAGGGATACTCGCTCAAGGCCCAGAACTGCATCGTGTCTCGGTAGCCGGCGAAGTGACCACGGAAAGAGATCAGATCATTTCCTCCGGGGTGAGTGTGATTGTGGAGAGAGTGATGGCGGATCGGTAGCCGAGCAGCCCGTCGACTCGCAAGGGCGATTGCACATTGAGAATCTCTCGAGTGGGCAGAAGCCCTATCGGCTGATGGTTAAGGCCGAAGGTTACTATCCCGTTCAACAGGAGTTGGACCTCCGAAGCGCGGGTGGCACTGTCGAGATCCACGT
>DATJKY010000859.1:0-1639 GCA_035490955.1 Terriglobia bacterium
TGGCTCGATACCCAGCGCCTTACCGGTGGCGCTACCTGGACGGGAGAAATCGAACGGGCCATCGACACCTGCGAGGTGGTCCTGGCGTTGCTGACGCCGGCCTCCTACGTCTCGGAGATTTGCCGTTCTCAGCAGCGCCGCTCGCTTCGTAAGGAGAAACGGGTTATTCCCCTGCTTGCCCGTTCCGGCAGTAATATCCCACTGCATCTCGAAGCCAAACAGTACCGTGACTTCACCGGCGCAAGCCCCTACGCCGCGCAGTTCAAGCTCCTGCTCGATGACATTCGCGGAGGCGCGGGTGTGGCTCTCAAGGAGGAGTATCGTGCCACGCGCGTCACCTACGTCACCGCGCCACCTACCGTGGTGAACTACATCGAACACCCGGAAGCGTTGCGGGCCTTGCGCGATGCCCTCTTCGCCGACCACAACCGCCAACCCCTGAAGGGCGGAGCCCCTTGGCTAGTTCGCACATGGGTTAAGATTATCAGTTTCCAGGGCACCTAGCTCGACACCATGACCACCGGCGGAGTACATTAGATGGGAACACTTGACAGGGAGGGTCTCTAAAACTGCAAAGGAGCGGTCACGATGAAGATCTTCTGCAAGAGCTTGTCGGAGTACGTGAGCTTTGAGAAGGGATTTCTGATCCTGATTCTGGTGGTGGGGTTCGCCAGGCTCGGTCTGTCTCTGGCCGGCGTGCCCAATGCCACCGTGAAGTTTGTTAGCTTGACCGTGCTGCTGCTACTGGGCCTGATCTACTATTCGGTGAGAGTCCACACCAGCGGCTTTGGAAGCTATAAGCAACTGCTTCCCGTGTTGGCGTTGGCGGTGATTCTCGCCAACTTGATCGTCGTCTCCGGCATCATGCTGGCGATAGGGACCGGCAAGGACAACATCTTCAGCGCTCCCGAATTCTCCGGTGGAGTGAACGGCAAGACCTGGGGTCACGTCGCTGGCCACCTCATCGCCATGGTCGTAGGATCGCTCGTCCTTTGGGGGATCGGTTCGCTGATCATGCTGCTCACCAAGAAGCTGACCGGAGGCCGGCAGCCAAGGACCGGCACGGCGGGCGCCTAAGTTCGACGATAGAGCGCGGTCGCGACGTAGCCAGAAGCATCAGCTGGGGCGGCGCCCAAGGGTTGTGTACCAGACTAGAGTTGATATCCGCCCCACGGGCGAATCGTGGTCGAGTCGTTGAGCGGGAAGGCAAAACACACAGCGCGGCTGAGGGCCGCAACCAAAAGCAGATTCCTCGGTTCGCTGTGCTTCGCTCGGAATGACGGGGCTCCCAAGATCTCATCCCGAGCGCAGTGAGGGATTTGCTTTTTTTCGCTCCACACGAAGAAGTTGGCTTCCAGTGGTACAGGGGAGCGCGAAATTATTGCCATTTTCTTATCCAGACTACAATCTACGACTGCACCTCCCGCGCCACATCTTTGGCGTTTTTCTCCCTTCGAAGCCCATGAAAACGGGCTGCACCCCGGATTCCTTACTGACGCCTTCTCTTCCACACCAGCACATTCTGTTCTGACGAGGCCGCAACGTATTCGCCATTGGGAGAAAAGGCGACAGTAAGGATCGGAGCCTGGCTCTCTTGCAGGGTTTGCTCCAGCTTGCCGCCGGCCGACCAGATGCGCAC
>DATJKY010000860.1:0-3131 GCA_035490955.1 Terriglobia bacterium
CTCACCTGCCGCTCGTAGACGTGCAGCCGTTCCCACACCGCCCAGGCGAGCGAATGAAGCAAGACCTGGTCACCTTCGGCCGCTATCCCGCGATGCGGACGGGTAGGCGAAAAGGCGCCGGAGAAGATTTCCAGGAAATCCTCAAACTTCTGCGGCAACTCCGGCACCTGCCGGACGGGACGGCTGCTCGGCTTGGGGGGCGCACCGGCCCCCTGCGGCGAGACCGCCGCCCCTGCTACTTCCGGCGGTGGTTCCACGGCGGCTTCTTCGGTCTCCTCTTCGCCCTCGTCTGCCGCGTCCTAGGTTGCCAGAGTTTAGTTGTGTTATTGGCAGGTCCGAGGGCGATAGGTGACATCATCCAGGCACCAAGGCGGCGCATCCGCCCTTTGCATGGTCCGAGACTGGCAGGTATTATGGCGCCGCGTCCTAACGGGTGCTTGGGCGGCCATTACGGTGCCCTTCGGCTACGGTGCCCTTCGGCGCTGCGGCTCCCGGGTGAAAGTGCGGTCGGTTCAGCATGCGCAACCGGCAACCGGATGGCCTCATTCGCATCCCAAGGCAACCATTGGATCGACTTTGGTCGCTCGTCGCGCCGGGACGTAGCTGGCGAAGAAGTGCAACCACAGCCAGAAAAACCGAAACGCTGGCAAACACAACTGGATCAAGCGCGCTGACGCCAAACAGCAGCGCCTTCCGCACACGCGAGACGCCCGCGGTCAGTGCCATACCCAGCGCCATCCCCAGGACCACGGGGCGCATGGATTGGCCTAGGACGAGCCGCAGCACCTCTGGCCTGTTTGCGCCCAAGCGCCATGCGAATGCCCAGTTCCCGCGTTCGCTGAACCACGCTATAGCTCACCTTGCCGTAAATTCCGACCGAAGCCAGCAGCAATCCCAGCAGTCCGATGGCGGTGGAGAAATAGCGCCAATGCGCGAAAACACGAACTCCGGATGATTTGGTCAGCAGGCCATCCAGGGTTTCAGCGAAAACGGTTACGTCGGAGTCGACGGCCTGAACTTGTTTGTCAAGCGCGCTGATGAAGCCGCTCGGATCGCGCACCGTCCTCACCAGAATATTCTCATGCCAGCGGTCGGACGGAAGCGGCAGGAAGATGTAACGTCGTCTGTTTTGCTGAGCCACACCAGGTGGACGTCGCGGGTCACTCCGATCACCCGAGCTGAAAATGAAGCGGGGAAGAGGTCGTCGTGAAATTGCTCGCCGGCGTCGAGACGGACTTGCTTCCCGATCGGGTTCTGGCCCGGTCAGAGTTTTCTGGCCGTCGCCTCGCTAATAAGTACGAGGGGCACGCTCCCACGGGCTTCCTCACTGTTAAATGCACGTCCTTGAACAATCGGCAGGCCCAAGGTGTCGAAGAAACCCTGTGTCGCCGCGAAGATCAATTGCACGGGAAGCGTTCGCCTGAATGACCGCCGAACGGGGCTTTGACCTTCACCACCTCGCCGCGCAGGACATCACCGAGATTTGGTTACCGAAGATGTTCAATGTATTCGGCAAGAGAAGGCCCTTTGGGCGACCACCCGAGTCGGCGAGCATTGAGTGCACTCACGCGGCTATTGGAGGTCACGCCGTATCGGCCTGCTTCGCCGTATTGCCGAACGAGATCCTCCACGCTGAGACTCACGGTCCTGCCTTCGAAACCGAGCGCGTGGCTGACCATCTCAGCAATTTCCTTGAATGACGCATCACCGTTCTCGGCAAAGAAAAATGAGCCTCCTGGGGCTTTGTCAAGGGCGAGCATGTAGAGTTCCACGAGATCATCGATATGAACATTCGAGTACCGATTGAGGCCTTTGCCGAAGTAGACGCCCGCGCCGAGTTGCCTGGAAAGAGCAACCAGCTTCGGGAGCTGATCGCTATCCGGTTGCATACCGCGCCCGGCACCGTAGATCATGGTCGGACAGATGACCACGGCACGAATCCCTTTACTGATGCCAGCCTCGCGAACAAGGCGGTTCATTTCTACACGCGGCCTCCGGAACGGGACAGGTTCGAAGTAGGCGTCCTCCGTGAAGACGGAGGAGCTTGCATACTCGCCACCGGCGGAGTCCGCAACAATGCCCGATCCTGTTGTGTAAATCAGCGGCTTTGCGCTGCGCTCAAGTGCTCCAACCAGGGTGAGGACAGAACCTGGATGGTCCGCGCTTGCGGCGTGAATGACCGCATCGGCCGCATGTGCGGCGTCTGTGAGTACACCCCAATCATCCAAGGTGCCGACAACCGGGTCAATTCCCCGCTCCTTTAGCAGGAAAGCTTTCTCGCGGGACCGGACTAATCCCAGCACTGTATGGCCCGACACAACGAGCTGGTCTGCGACCGAACCACCGATGTAGCCCGTCGCTCCCGTCACGAATATCTTCATGCCTGTTCTCCGGTGGTCATCGTCCAGCACCTTGCGCACTTCTCTCGTCCGAAAAGCGCCTAGGTGTTCTTTGGTTCAATTCGCACGAACTGCTTCTGGCTCGCTGAGTGATAACTCGGGGTTTAGCAGTGTGTCGATCCAGCTCTCCGTGCAGTGAGGTCGTGCCTCCTCGACTTCCGGAATTCGCCGAGTTCGCAGTGTAACACTAGTGGAACTCCGGAGGCCCAGCACGCCCGAGGGTGCCGCTTTGCACTGCTGGGCTTGCTGGGTGAACTGTAAAAGCCCGTCTTGGGTCCCTGGGCGCTTTTCGTAGCGGCGGCCTTCAGGCCGGCACCTCGATTTCAACACGATGCCCGGCTGAAGCCGGCCTCTACGAGAGGCGGACCCAAGTTTTCACACAGACTCTTCAGCCCCGCCGTAGCATCGGGAGGGTAGGGGCTTCAAGCCCCGCCCTTCCTGTGACCGAGGGCGAGGGAGCAAAATGTACAAACTCCAGGTCCGGAAGGGCAGAGCGCTTCTCCCGAGACCCCGCCGGGACGGGGCGCACAGCAGGTGGCAGAGCCGCGATTCTTCACACCTTGTAGTGCATGGGGCGCCGAAGGCCTGGGAAGCTGGCGTTACCCTTTCTAAGAGGCCCTTGACCCAAGCTTGCTCCTGTGCTTGAATCCGTGCGCCTTGCACGCGGGCCAAGATTATGCCGCTCAAAGAGCAGACGTTTTGGATGGACGGGGTGACGATGCCGGCGGTGGA
>DATJKY010000861.1:0-5269 GCA_035490955.1 Terriglobia bacterium
CCCAACACATACTGCCCGCTCGAATTCGTGTTGCCGACGTCCAACAGCACGATCGCCTTGTTGAGCGAGACTTCTCGCTTGCTGAAAGGTTGCCGCACACAATTCACCGGGGAAACAGCATCTCCATCCATGACGGTTACATGCAACCCATAAGGATGTCCCTGCGCCAGCATCGCCTGTTGGAGAAAGGGCAGTCCCCCAACAATCGCACTCCCGTTGCCTCCGCAACCCACCACCAGCACTTCGACCGTTTTCCGAAGCAGTTCCTCGTGCAGCTTGTGCGTCTTCATCGCTCAGCGCTCCCGGATCACAAAATCCCGCAGAGTTTCCCTGGCTTCACTGAGATATCGGGCTGGAAACCGTTTCTTTCCCGCCAGGCTTCGCCACAAGCCCACGAAGCCACCGCGATGAGTGGTGAGCCGGACGGCACCCAAAGCATGTGTGAATTGACTTCTGATATGTAGGCGCGCGTTCAAAAACGTATTTTTCTGAACAACGGCCGGATCCTTTCGTCGTCGCCGGTAGGCGGTGCTGGGAGATCCGAAGTCGAAGAGCGGACCAGTATCATCGCCGCAGGCGGGTCTTGGCTTGAATATCATCGCCGTAGGCGGGTTTCGGGAACAGCACGATTTGGTAGGATGGGTTCCCGGAGGCAAAGGGAAGACCCCGGTTGTTTGCGCAACCGGGGTTTCTCATTGGTGGCCCGATCGGGACCTCCAAGTTCATTAGCGAGAGTCATCCTGCCATGATCGGCGCCGGTTGTCCAGTGCTCCCTCTCCAAACCGGTGCCGGCAGCCTGCTCTACAGTCTTTCGCCAGCGCGTATGCCACTTTCCTCCCTGCGGCATGGTGTTTTACCTCTGTCGCCGTTGTGACCGGGGCCAGCGTTATTGCAGCCCCCGTTGCCGTGAGAAAGCCCTTCGCCTCCAACGCCGCCAGGCTAACCGCCGCCATCAACAGTCCCCCGAAGGGCGTGCGGACCATCGCGACCGCCAACGCGAGTATCGGAAGCGCCAGCGCGCCCACGTGACGGATAAATCTTCCCTTCGGGTTTCTGTCTATGTGAACCTGACGGTGCCTCCGGCCTGTGAGCCGATCGAGGCCACTCCGGCGTCGGACCTCCGCCCCTCCGCGGGCGCAGCCGTCCGGGCCGGCTGGGTCGTATGTCAGATCTGCGGCCGCCGGGGGCGCTGGGTGAACCCTTTTCCCGAGGTGAAGCATGATTTCCGATGAACTAGTCGTCCGCATCCGCCACCTGTTCCACGCCGAGCATTGGAAGATCGGCACCATCGTGACGGAACTCGGCCTCCATCCGGACACCGTACACCGCGCCCTGGACACCGACCGCTTCCGCAGCCAGCCCCGGCTGCGTGACCGCCTCACCGATCCCTATCTCGACTTCCTGCGCCAAACTCTCCAGCAGTATCCCCGCTTGCGCGCCACCCGCCTCTTCCAGATGATTCAGGCGCGCGGCTATACCGGTAGCGTGACCCAACTACGCCGGGTGGTCGCTGACCTCCGCCCACCTACGCGCGAAGCTTTCCTGCGCCTGCAGACTTTCCCGGGCGAGCAAGCCCAAGCCGACTGGGCCTGCTTCAGCGAGGTCACCGTCGGGCGCGCCCGCCGCCGCCTCTCCGCCTTCGTCTTGACCCTCTCCTACAGCCGCGCCTTGTGGCTGGAATTCTTCTTCGATCAAACCCTGGAGAACTTCCTCCTCGGTCATGTCCACGCCTTCCACGACTGGGGCGGAGCACCCCGCAGCCTGACCACCGATAATCTCCGCAGCGTGGTCCTCGAACGCCAGGGCGACGCCTTTCACTTTCATCCTCGCTGGCTCGAACTCTCCGCTCACTATCACTTCACCACGCGTCCTTGCCGCCCGGCGCGGGGCAACGAAAAGGATCACTCTTCATACTGCACCTCTTTCAGTCGGTACGGAGCAAACTGGAGGATATCGGCGGCGGTCTCGGAGCCGCTTACCAGGTTGTGCCTTGGGTAGCGGTCCGACAGGAGGTTCAAACAAAAGCTCTCCCCGATCGTCGGCTCGCGTGGCCCGGAGCAGGCCCGCGGAAGCAAAGCGCTTCGCCGTCATGACATGAACTCCCATTTGCGCCGCGATCTGGCCAGCGGTCAGCCAACCGCCTTTCCCCAGGTGTTGGGCATAACTCTCTATACCATAAGTGCGGCGAACGTTTTTGATAATGAAACGCGTAAAGCGTTTTCCCTTTCCCGAGCGCAACCAGCGGCCGTTGAGAGTTTCGGCTATCTGACCATCGGTCTGTTGGGTCGCCAGGGCTCGCACTTGTTCCACGACCTCCGCCGCAGTACGTACCAGATCAGGAGCAGGGAGGGGTAGGGGACATTGCAGGGAGGTCGTCGCCCCTCCTTTCCACCGAATGTGAATGGCAATTGCCTTCTCGCGGGTCAGGGTCACATCCTCGATCAAGAGGCGAAGCATCCGCTTGCGATCCCGGGCCGAGGTGCGCGAGTCCTTCCACACCCGCGGCAGATCTTGCGCCAGCACCAGGATCTGTTCCCGAGCTTGGTCGCTCAGGGGAGAGCCCTCCGTCTTGACGGCACAAGCATACTCCTGCTCCGCTTGAGCGAGCAGCGCCAGCTTCTCGTTCCATTGCCGTTCCAGCGTGTCCACCACCAGCCGGTTCTCCGGACGTGCCAACAAGTATTGGCGCTGGGCCAACTCGGCTTGTTCCCGCGCTCGTTCGACTTGAGCCCGCCGCAGACGATCCTGCTCCGCCTTTCGCCTCCGCAACTCTTCAAAGACCTCCAGAGCCACTTCCAAAGTCAGGGGGGTGACCGTTTCCAGAACCCTCTGGGCAACCGCTTCGTCGAGGCTCTTTCCCGGAATCCTCTGGCAAAAAGACTGCGCCGTCTGGATGCCTTCCCGCTGGCAGACATAGTGCGGAATTTCGTGCCCCTGACGCACCTGATACCGCACCGTCATCCGCAGGCCGCAGCGGCCACACAGCACCAGGCCCTGCAACAGCGCCGCGCCTTCGCGGGCCGGGCTCCGGCGTCGGTCGCCGCCCACCGCATGCGCATTCTGAAGCAGCTTCGCTTGGTTCGATTCAAACTCCTCCCAGGAAATGTAGGCCGGATGGACATCGGGCAGAAACACTTTCCACTCGGCGCGGGGGAGCACACGATAGCGCGCTTGACCCTGGAGGCTCACCTTCCGCTGACGGGTTCTCCCATACACAAACGCCCCGGCGTAGCGGGGATTGTGCAAGACCCACAAGACGCGGCTATGCTCCAGCTCCCCAAAGATCACCTCCTCGGCTCCCACCCGGCGGGCGCGCCGCCGGGGCCATAAAATCCCCTGCTCGCGGAAGTGGGCGACGACCCGCAGCGCCGAGCCGGTGCGGCGGAAAGTTTCAAACAGCAGACGCACCGCTCCCTGGACCTGCTGGTCGGGATCGAACACCAAGTGTTGACTCGCGTCATAGACGTAACCCATCGGCGGGTGCACCCAGAGGTCGCCGCGCCGGGCCTTGTTCATCTGCCCACCGATCAGCCGTGCCCGCAGCACATGAAGTTCTACTTCCGACATTGTTCCCTTCAGCCCAAGGACCAACCGATCGTTGATGTGGCTGGGATCATAAATCCCGTCTTGATCCAGGATGAGGGTATCGGTGAGCGCGCAGATCTCCAGCAAGCGGTACCAATCACTCGAACTGCGCGCCAGTCGGGACACCTCCAGCCCCATGACCAACCCGACCCGCCCTAGGCCCACGTCAGCCGCCAGGCGCCGGAATCCACTGCGATTCGCCGTCGTGGCCGCCGAATGTCCCTGATCTTCATCAATGACCACGATCTGCTCCGCCCTCCATCCCAGGGCTTGGGCTCGACCCTCCAGATCGTACTGTTGGGCCGTGCTCTCGCGGTTGTGCTGAACCTGCCAGAACGTGGATTGGCGAACATAAAGATAGGCCTGGCGGCGGAGGTGTTCGGCAGTGACGCGATTCGCTGTGTTCATCGGACGCTCTCCTGACTGCAAGTTAGAACCATGTCGGCCAGCACGCGGGTCAGATCCGATCTCGGCAAGGAAGGTCCCTTCGGCATCTCCCCGGTGCCCCCAGGCTCTGCCCCGGGCGAAGGCGGCGGGGGGCTCCCCAGCGCCGATAGAGTCACCATCCAAGCCGTCATCCCACGCGAAATGAACAGCGCCAGCCCGTGTCCGCGCCGCCCCAAGGGGTCGGCCCCTAGGGCTTCCTGGCGCAAGGCTTCGTACTGCTCCAGCACGTAAACCGGAGGGAACAAGCAACAGGTCACGCTTGGCTCTCCTCCTGCACACGAGGTTTTTTTTTGCGCCGCGCCAAGGCCCGGTCGATCGAACGAGGATTAATCTTTATCCCGAAGCGACGCTCGATCGCCTCCCCCAGCGTTTCGCCGCCCTCGACCTGGGCACTCGCGCGCCATTGCTCGACAAAATTCAACACCTCTTCTGTGCACTTGTGGGCGCGCTTGGGGCCGCGGCGACGCGGCAGCAAGCCGGGAAGTCCTTGGCCTTGAAAGGCCGCCTCCGTGACATAGAAGGCCTGCCGGCTGACTCCAAACGAAGTCGCGACTTCGGTGACCGGCCGCCCCTCCACGCGGTGTCGGCGGACCATCTCGTAGCGCACCTGCACCCGGTCGCGGACATCGAAAAAGTCCCCGGCCTGGAAACGCTCGTCCTGCACCGCTTCCGGGTGGGGATGAAGAGCTCCCTGGCGGCGGAGGGCCGCGGCCTTAGCATCCTCAGGAGGTGAAGGTTTTGAGCGCGACATGTGTGTCACTCTTATTAGATACACACCTGAGGGAGCTGTCAAGCCCTTTTTATAGGAACCTTCTTCTCTTTCAAGCATATCTAAACCAATCTGTACTATAAGCCTGCGACCTTCGCACCCCGCTCCGGATGCCCCTTGGACGTAATTAGGGTGACATGATGGACGAAATTCAGGTGACACTCGGCCCTCCTTCTTCCGGCCTCCTCACCCCCCGCCCCACGCCGATCAAATCCACCAGAACGAGCAGATCCTCCACCCGAAAGTGAGACCGGCCTTTACCCAGGCTCAGATAAGGATCGGGGGGAAGCAGGTCCGTCCAGCCCACTGGGACGGAGCCAAAGGACTTCTCCGCCAATTCAAGGGTGACCCGATCTTCTCCCCAACGTCGTCGGGAGGTGGCTACCAAATGGAAGGATTGTCCGTGCAGAGGGTGAAAGGGATGAACGATTCGAACTCGTTCCGGAACGCCTCCATCAGGTGTAGTCG
>DATJKY010000862.1:0-2864 GCA_035490955.1 Terriglobia bacterium
GGGGGCAGACTGCCCTGCGCGAAGACGATTGACGAAGACGAAAGAGGAAGAGACGATCATCATCAACCGCTCAGGCAGATCCACTTATCCCGAAGAGAAATCTGTCTCAAGAAGCGGAGCCACCCCTCTCAAAGACAGCAGTAAATCTTAACGCCGATCAATTTGGGTTTATCGTTCCGAAGGTTGGCGCTCCAATCATCTTCCAGCTTCCAAATCCGGACGCCAGCGGCCTAGTGGTTGAGGCGATCAATAACTTGCGCACGGTCGTTGGCTATTACACCGCACCAAGTTCCACGCTGACTGGATTCATGCGCCAGGTCGACGGTCGCTGGATCGACATTGCCGTGCCGGGTGCTGATTCGACGCAGGTGTATGGCAGCAATAACTGCGGGATTACCGCCGGAACTTACTCTACCGGTGGCACACTCCATGGCTTTTTTGGACGTCCGGGCAAGTTGCAGACATTTGATGTGCCGGGTGCTTATAACACCCACGTGCAAGGAATCAACAACCATGGACAGTTGGTCGGAGTCTATGGGGCAAATGGGATGAGACACGCTTACGTCACGGGCGTTACTCCTACCGCATCGTGCGCCGATTAGGCGGGGGCGGTAACCAAACTTCAGCAGGATGTGGCGCCGCCTGAGTTTCCGTAGCCCGCAGGGACGAAACCGTTAGCGGGATCAAAAAAGTTCGTTGCGGTGTTAGTGACGGGGCGAAAATAACTGTCCCGAGACCGAAGACCCAATCAGACTGGTGCCAGCTGCAAGCGGCTCGCGGCCTAGGCCTCGCAACCGCTACCGCCTCGGCAGCCTTCCGCCCGCACCTTGAGCGGCGCATCCGCAGCGCGAGTTCTTTGAGCATCACTTTCCAGCCGATCAGTCGGGCGAGGGCTTGCCGCCGAGTCTCAAGGCACGCGCCGCACCCGCACGCGCGCATGGTGCGAAGGGACTCTGAGCGCGTCTATTCAGTCCCAGGGGGCTATGGTTACTGCACGGCCCCTTTTGCTTAAAACGATGGCGCCGACCCCGGGGAGGCAAGACGGCGCCATCACGGGTCGGTCCACAGTTGTAACTGTCGCACCGCCTCGGTAACCGCAAGCTCTCATACTTTTAGTGAAAAGTTAGCTATCGAGCGAGAGAAAATCCTTAGGGAGTTATTAGGAAGTTGTGAGAATCTTTGCGAGCAGGCCAAGAATCTCTTCCGCCATGCCATCCGCAAAGTACTCCTGATTCTTTTTCTCGCTCATATCAGCGAAGGGCAGAACTGCGATCGCCTTCTCCGTGGCGGCTGACGGCGACTGACGGACCGCGACTGCATCCGCATGCCGGTGTCGACCTGAACGTTGCAAGTCGAACCAAGCGCCTCCGATGATAATTACCAGTGCCACGAGTCCAAGCGCGGCCCAAAGGGCACGCCGGCTCCGCGTTTGCGCCGTCGGTGCAGCAATCAGCGCGGGACCCAGGCTGTTCGAGGTCGCGACTGGCGCCGGCACACTGAGTAGTGCCGCGACGCGGGCGACAAAGCAGGAGGTGTCATGCCTGCTGGCAGGCGCGTCCACTGGATCTGATGAAACTTGTCAGGTACGGAGGCGCCTCGTTCTGGCGTGTCGTCAATGACCACTGGAATCAGAAACGCTCTTTTCTCGGCCATGTCTCGGGTGCGATCCGACGCCAGAGCCCACTCGCGCCGGAAATAACCCTCGTCACGGGGTCCCGTCTCGGCTGAAATGACGGGTATGAGCAAACGGCAGAAGTGGATCTGCTCGCGAATCTTTCGATCCCAGGCATCGCCTCCCCTCAACTCACTCTTATCGAACCAGACCTCAATGCCGGCTGCGCTCAATGCATCGCAAATCCGTTTCGCCGCCTCGGCATCCTGCGAGGCATAGCTCAGGAATACGGCGCCAGCCGATGTGCTCGCCTGAGTTGGCGACTCCCTCTCCATCCTCGCTCTCTTGATCTCGTTGGTCACGGAGAGAATGCCCTGACGAGCCAGCCTCAGGCAACGCAGCGGTGTGATCGCGCGCTTCTCCGCCGTCTAGCGGCCGCTCTTGGGGTGCGCCGTGGAAAGGCGGCGCTTTCCAGTGGGTGAGAGTCCCACCCGGCGAAATGCTCCAGCCGGAAGCAACCGGAGCAACTGTGGAGGTAACGAAACGGTTGAAGCCTCTGGTGAGCAAGGCGTCACGAAATACGGTGACGTGGCGAGTGTGCAGGCCGTAACGCGAGTAAACGCCGAGCAGGCCTCGAAAAGGACGATGCGCGGGCCGACCCGACCCCCGTTTTCGGGGAAGGCTGACATGGTTGGGGGAGCAAGAGCAGAAGCGATGATCCCAAGCGCCGCGCCGGGGTATTGGCGACAGCATGTACACAAGGGAAGCGCACGCAACACGGGAAGCCTCATGGCGTGGTGAGGATAACCAACCGAACGCTCGTGAGAGGGTTCCGGGCGCCATGAGGTGGCGGAGAGGTTCACAGTACCGCTGAAGCCGGGTAACTCCGGGGGAGGGAAGGGACCTTGGTTCAAGACAGACGCACGAAGCGGCGAGGGCGTGGGGATTGGGCAACCTAGCAACTCCAAGTAGCGTTCAGAAGCTGCAGAGGGCGTTACACGCGAAAGCGAAGGCAGAACCTGGCTATCGCTTCTATGCGCTGTACGACAAGATCTACCGCGAGGATATCCTGGCCCATGCCTATGCCCAGTGCCGTGCCAACAAGGGTGCACCGGGTGTGGATGGACAGGAGTTCGCGGATGTCGAGGCGTACGGGCTCAAGCGGTGGCTCGGGGAACTGGCGCTTGCGCTTAAGGAGGAGAAGTACCGACCGGATCCGATTCGACGAGTGTATATCCCGAAGGCCAACGGG
>DATJKY010000863.1:0-12688 GCA_035490955.1 Terriglobia bacterium
TACGTGGAGGCACAGCACGAGTACGCGCTCGAGAAGCGGCAGGGCTATGACGTTAACCAGTACGCCCAGCGCATCATCAGCACCCCCGGCAAGCAGGACGGTCTGGCGTGGCGCAACCCTGACGGCACGTGGGGCGGCCCCATCGGCGAGAACATAGCGGAGGCGATCGAGAAGGGATACACGAGCAAGGCTGAGCCTTATCATGGCTACTTTTTCAAGGTCTTGAAAGGGCAGGGGCCGGCGGCGCCTTTGGGGCAGCTGGATTATATCATCAAGGGTGTAATGATCGGCGGGTTCGCTCTTGTGGCCGCGCCGGCCGAGTACCGCGTCACTGGCGTCATGACCTTTATTGTTAGCCAGGACGGCGTCGTCTACCAGAAAGACCTCGGGCCGGATACGCTCAACCTCTTCGCCAAAATGGAACTCTTCAACCCGGATAAGACCTGGAGCCCTGCGGAAGAAGACGAGTAAAACTAGTCTTATTATAAGTAGTGCCCTCTCTCTGTTGTCCCGTGGAAGCCCGAAGCGGTTCAAATTGAGATCAGCTCATGGTTACTTGCTTCTTTCGGTCAACGGCGCGCCGCGTGATGGGCTTTGCCGAGGCCTGCTCCTGGCACTGTAAGGCGGGGACATCTCGCCTTGCCGGCGTCTCGCCGGGCTGGCTCGGTCGGTCGGGAGCTCCGGAGCCGACACTGGCATCAAAAACGTCCGCGTGTAACCGAGCCCTTCCAACGCACTGATAAGCGGGACAGACGCTGAGGTCGCTGCCGCGATTTCAACCAAGCCCCTACCGCACCTCAAGCAAGAGGACCAGCCCCACGGACCTCCGCGCCCACGCCGGATTCGGCAACGGAGCTTTGCAGGGCGTGCAGATGGCCATCCCAATGGAAGGTGGTATAGTCTTCGGGCTTTAGTCTCTTTATTTTGCACGTGGTCTTGAAGGGTTCGATCATGAAAGAGATTGGCGAGGCTGCTGATTGCCCTGGATCCACGCCGGAGCGTAGCCATGTTTGTCATCGTTCGGCCCGCAGATGTAGCTGGGACGTGTGACTCTTCGGACGCGCAGACTCCGGCCTAAGGAGCTGCAAAAGACCTCTTCAGTGATCTGCCGCCCTAGGAATGCGGACGCTGTTCCAGAACCTCCTTATTCGTCTTCCTCCGGGACCGGGATCCACGATTTGTCCGGGTTGAAGCGCTCCATCTTTTCGAATTCCTGGAGGGTTTCCGGCCCAAAATCTTTCTCGTAGACAACGCCGTCGTCGCTGACCATGAAGGTCTTGACACCGGTCACTCCGTATTCGGCCGGCGCAGCCACTAAGGCGAAGCCCCCGATCATCACCCCTTCCACCACGAAGTTCATTTCGCCGAGCGGCGCGTCGGGTCCCTGTCCTTTCAGAATTTTGAAGAAATAGCCGTGGTACGGCTCGGCGCCGCTGGTGTAACCCTGTTCGATCGCGCGGGCAATCTTTTCGCCTATGGGACCGCCCCAGCTGCCATCAGGATTTTGCCAAGCCAAGCCATCCTGCTTGCCGGGAGTGCTGATGATGCGCTGGGCGTACTGGTTCACGTCGTAACCCTGGCGCTTCTCGTAGGCGTAGTCATACTGCGCTTCCACGTAGCCGCGGCAGATTTCGATGGCGTCCAGTTCGTTGGCGCCGATGCGGCGGTAGAGGAGTTCCTGCCGGCCGGCTTTGGCGTCAAACGACCATTTGTCACCCCTCTTCACAATCGGCACAGGGAACGGCCAGTTCTCATTGCCTATGATGAGAAATGCGCGGTTCCCAGTCTTGGGATCCACAGAAACGCTCTTCTTTTCGTGGGCTTCGGCAACGAAATCAGCGGCGTGCTTCCGGTCTTGCGCCAGCTCGCCGCTAAATACGATGTCCTCGCCATCGGGCCCGAAAATCTGAATGAGCGCAGCCTCGTCGAATTTCGCAGCCGCCTCCACGAGCACATCCGCAGCCTGCTGCGGAGAGTCAAAGCTCCTGGCACCCGCAACAGGGGCAGAGGTGGCGGCCGGAGCCTCTTTCACGGCGGGATTCTGCGCAGCGAAAAGAACCGACGCGGACAGACACGTCCAGGCCACCGCGCCCCTAAACCAAGAAAGTCTGGAGAGATTTCTGTTCGCAGATGTTGATTTCATCTCTGTGCTCCTATGATTTCTTTTCCGCAATCTAGGCCGCTCACCTGCGCCGTCCGCCACCACCCCTGAAGCCTCCACCTCCGCCTCGGGATCCCATGCTGGAGGCGCCGCGACTGCTGCTACCGCGAGCATTCGATCCGTTGTATCCCCTGGCGCCCCCTCCGAAGGCATCCCGGTTTCCGCCGCCGCTACGTGAGAGATCCCGGCTTCCTATGCGGTCCGCTCCGCCCCCGCCAGGCCGGTTGCGAGCGCCGGCTCCACCGCCAGCCCGATTGCTGACGCCGCCACCCGCCCGGTTGCTGAGACCACCATTGCCAGCACGATTGCTGGCCAGACTGCCCCCCTGCCGGCCAAGCTGCTGCCGCGCGCCAGCCTGGCGGTTGGCCAGAGAGTCTCCGCGTGTCGTGCCGCCAAACCTGTCCGCGGTCGCCCGGTCCCGGTACGGGGCGCCGCCGCGATGCTGCGGATTGTGCTGCCACCTGTTGCCCGCGTTTCCGCCGCCGGCCGGCAGAGTCGAGGCGCGGTTGCCGCCACCAAGATTGCCGCCGCGAGAAGGTAGAGTCGACACCCGATTGCCCCCACCAATGCCCGCGTTGCGGCTGAAATTGTTGTTCCTGTTGATGGTGATGTCGCCGCCACCCCAGCCGCAGCCCCACCCCCAACCGCCGGCCCAGAACGCCCCCATGGCCACGCCAACGCCGAAAGAAATGGCCAACCCCGCGGGGTAGTACCATGCCGGCGGATAATAAATGGGCGGGTAGGGATAGACCGGCGGACCGTACATCCACACGGGATCATACGTGGGCACGTACACGACTTGCGGATTGGCCTGTTTGACCACGATGACGGGCTTGCTTTCGATGATCCTGGTTTCCACCGTCTGTTGTTCGTTCGATTGCAGATTGCCCTTGTCTTGAGCCTTCTTGCGCATGCCCTGCACGGCATCCATGACATCGCTCTGCTGCGCTAGGAACGCGTTGCCCACATCGGTGGTCCACTGGATATCGTCTGCCAGGCGCTTCACCACGTCGGGCAGAGCGGCCAGCGCCTGGATGCTTGGATCCCAGGGTTGCTTCGCCACAGCTTCGGCCAGCGCTTTGTCCTTCAACCCCGGGTTCTTCGTAAGCCACTGCTGGAGCAAAATGATTTCGAGAGGATACGTGGATGCCGCGAGGACCTGGGCCAGCAACGGGTCTGGATAGAGGGCAATGGGCGCCACGAGAGACTCGAGCTGCTCGGGCGGAATCTTCGGAGCCTGGTCCTCTGGCGAGGACGCCTGCGCCGGCCGAGGGGATGGCATATATGCCAAGGTGTCGCCTGGTACCAAAGCAACAGCGCAGAGCATCACCAGCAGACTGTGGAAGGTTGTACCCCAGAGCTTTCGTTTACGATTCATTGCGGCTTCTCCTCTAGTTCCTACGGAAGCACTACGGATTTTCTCCTGTCGTGCCGGGTCAGTTTATAGTGCGTACGCTCCAATCCCCGTTCCATGATCGGCAAGGACAGCCTTGCCCAGCAAGATGTGACCGTCCCTATCCCGCACTCTAGGACACTACTTCCTCGCATCAATTCTAACCCCGCCACGAGACTCTCGCCTTCGGCAAAATCAATTCGCCCGGCGCAAGCCGACCGCGCAAGGGACGTCCCAAGCCAATAGAAATTTTAAGACCCGGTCCAGGTAACGATTTGTAGGGCATCAGTCGGTCAGAGGTCACGACCGGTCCACCTATGCGAACCACGCTGCTCTCGGGGTGCTCGCGACTTGTGTGTTGCCGCGTTGTAGATGACGAAATCCGGTTTGCCGAAGCCGGCCAGCTTTCCGGCGTAGGCCGAATGAGCATGGTGTGCATCCAATCACCTCCGTGGGTTTATGCTCGGTCATCCACACCTGCAGTGGTAGGGTATCGAAACGCAGATGGGCCGGCAACTGTAGAAGTACCAGTCTCGATAGAAAGCGAGTGTACCAACATCCTCCTACTCGGCACCTGAGCTTATCTCATCCATGTGCACCTCATCCGACACCCATTCCTTGAGCAGCGTATAAGTAATTGCGAGAATGACCGGTCCTATGAATAGGCCTACGATCCCAAAGGCGATGAGGCCTCCGATGACCCCGGCGAAGATCAGCAGGAGCGGCAAATCGGCCCCCTTTCTTATCAGAAACGGCCGCACAAAGTTGTCGATGGTGGCGGCGGGAACCGTAAAAATAAGAAGGACGGTCCCCCAGGCCGCCTGCCCGGACCAATAGAGCCAGACCACCGACGGGACCAAAACCAGCAGCGGCCCGAGCTGCGCCAGGCAGAGAATAAATGTCACGGCCGTCAATAGAGCGGCGGCGGGTACTCCGGCAATGAACAGCCCGATGCCACCCAGGGCTGCCTGGATGAGCGCCGTCACCACGACTCCGAGCATGACGCCCCGCATCGCCCTGGCCGCAAGTACAGCTACCTCCTCCCCCTGCCGGCCGGCCAGGCGGCGCGCAAAGCTCATAAGCCCTTCCCCGACGATCTCTCCCTTCGCGTAGAGGATGATCGCGATGATCATCGTCAGCAGAGTTTGCAGTATCGTCATGCCTGCGCTTCCCGCCCGCGCCACGAACCACTGCAGCGCTCTTTGCGCGTAGGGGGTGAACCTGGCAGAGCGTTCCTCCGAACTGAGTGCGGCAAAGGCCGTCCAACGATCGGCCATCCTCTTCCCTTCAAACGGAATGCGCTTTAGCCACTCCGGAGGCCACGCCAGAGAGAACGGATCGAAGGACCTGAGCTGCGCGGTAATGTGCTCCGCATTCCTGGCGATGATCACAACAGCGATCATCATGGGGGCAAGCACCATGAGCCACAACGCTACCGCCATCAAGAAAACGGCAAGTGCCCGTTTGTTCGCGAGCCGTTTCTGAAGCCTCTCCAGCGCTGGCCACGTGGCAACGACGACGATGGCCGCCCAGACGATGGAAATAAGGAACGGGCGCAGAATCCAAAAGGTTGAGGCTATGAGCAAGCAGATGAAAAGCACAGACAGAATCGTATGGGGAATGTCGCGGCGAATGAGCATTGGTTCCTCCGTGGCAACAACCTCCTCTTCGGTCGCGCCGCGTTCGCTGACTCTTTCCAGGGCGGAAGGGTACGAGCCGACCCCTTCCATGATTCAGAGATTATACGGATTTCGCCGATGACGATAACTGAGCCATGACACTCTGGGTGATCTCTTTGACTCTTGGCCCCTCAGAACGGAACCAAGTGGAGGGAATTCGACCTTGTTCTCGATTTTGGCAATCGTCGATAGTCGGAAAACGGCTATTCGCGGTGATCCCACCACTGCCGGACCCCGTGCGGCAGCGGCTCAACCCTTCTCGGTGCGCCCCCCCGAATTTTTGGCCACATACTGACCTGCGGCTGAACGGCCACACCCGTGCCGCTGGCCTCAATGATGTCCATGATGGGGAATCAGAGCCAAGCTGAATACAACCTATAACGTCCTGGACTTTGACCACGTTATGGTCTCCATGGATCTTTCCCCTTCTATCGCCAATCGACCAGCCTCAGGGCTTAGTAAGCCTTCAGTCCCTCGGCGCGAAACTGGGCGCAGGCCTGCTCGACTGCTTCGGAGGATGGAGGTTCAACGTCAATGAGCTTGTAATCGAGTCTGAGTTCCTTCCATTTGAATCGGCCCATTTGATGGAAGGGTAAGACGTCGACTCGTTCTACGTTGCCCAGGCTAGCGGCGAACCTCGCAATCTGACCCACGCACTCAACATCGTCCGTCCATCCGGGCACTAACACAAAGCGCACCCAGACGGGTCTTTTGAGGGTAGCGAGGCGGCGCGCGAAGTCCAGCACTGGCCCTGGTTCCATCCCTGTAAGTTGGCGGTGGCGTTCAGGGTCTGTGTGTTTGATATCCAACAACACAAGGTCGATTTTCTTGAGCTCTGAGTCGGTGAGGCGGTCACCCAAGCTTCCGTTGGTGTCCAAAGCGGTATGAATTCCCATCGCTTGCGCGGCAGTAAACAGCTTCACGGCGAACCGATCCTGCATCAGGGGCTCGCCTCCGCTCAAGGTGAACCCGCCCGACATCACCTTCAGTCCGCTTCGATACTTTCGTAGTTCTTCGGTTGCCTTGCTGAGCGTTACAGGAATGCCGTTGCTCATCGTCCACGTGTCTGGGTTGTGGCAGTATAGGCATCGAAATTGGCAGCCCGTCGTCCAAGCCACTATACGAACACCCGGGCCATCGACGGTTGAGCCAGTGGTGAACGAATGAAGGAAACCCATATCTCCCGCCGCCAGCGCCGCGCGGACCTCGGATTCTGGGATGCCGCGGCCCAGATTCACGCGGAGTTCAAAGGGACTTTTCGCTTGCAGCGGGAGTTTTGTTGTCCGTGGGTCCCGTACGCTCATGGGGCTTAGTTTCCGTGGAACGTACGGTTGATCACGTCCATCTGCTGCTCGCGAGTCAGCCGCACGAAGTTCACCGCGTATCCTGAGACGCGGATCGTCAGGTGGGGATACTTCTCCGGATGGTTCATCGCATCCAGAAGCATGTCCCGATTCAGCACATTCACGTTCATGTGGTAGCCCGTAGTGCTGAAAAAGGCGTCGAGCATGCTTCGCAGATTGGTCACTCGATCTTCTGCAACTCGTCCCAGACCTTCAGGAATCAATGTGGAAGTAAGAGAAATGCCATCGGCGGCGTCGCGATAAGGGATCTTGGCGACCGAGGCTGCTGAGGCATGGATTCCATGTTGGTCCCGCCCATGCATCGGATTGGCGCCCGGGGCGAAGGGCTCTCCCCGCCGACGTCCATCCGGAGTGTTGCCCGTGCTCTTCCCGTATACCACGTTGGAAGTAATGGTCAGGATCGATTGTGTGTGTAAGGCATTGCGATACGTGGGGTATTTCCTCAACTTCTGCATGAACGTGTGGACGACCCAGGAGGCCAGCTGGTCAACACGATTATCATTGTTTCCGAATTGAGGGAAGTCTCCCTCGGTCTGATAATCAGTCACCAGCCCGGTTTCATCGCGAATGACTCGAACCTTCGCGTACCGGATTGCCGACAGGCTGTCGGCAACAACGGACATTCCTGCCATGCCGAAGGCCATAGTTCGCAGGGGAGCGTAGTCGTGTAGGGCCATCTCGATGCGCTCATAGGCGTACTTGTCGTGCATGTAATGGATGACGTTCATGGCATTAACGTAGACCCCGGCGAGCCAGTCCATCATCCTTTCGAACTTGTCGATGACATCGTCGAATTCAAGGTAGTCACCTTCCACCGCGCCGGTTTTGGGGCCCACCTGCTTGCCATTGATCTCGTCCCTCCCCCCGTTGATAGCGTAAAGGAGGCATTTCGCGAGGTTGGCGCGAGCGCCAAAGAACTGCATCTGTTTCCCCACCAGCATCGGCGACACGCAACAAGCGATTGCTCCGTCGTCACCCCACGATCGGCGCATAATCTCATCGCTTTCGAATTGAATGGAACTCGTTTCTATCGCCACCTTGGCGACGAAACTGCGGAACCCATCGGGCAGGCGCGGAGAATACCAGATGGTCAGATTTGGCTCAGGGGCAGGGCCGAGGTTGTAAAGAGTCTGAAGAAAGCGAAAGCTCGTTTTCGTCACCAGCGGCCGTCCGTCATCTCCCATCCCGCCAATCGACTCTGTTACCCAAGTCGGATCACCCGCAAACAGTTCGTCATATTCCGGTGTACGCAGAAACCGGACGATGCGCAATTTAATGACAAAGTCATCGATGATCTCCTGGGCCCCCTCCTCGGTCATGAAGCCTGCGGCCAGATCGCGCTCGAAGTAGATGTCAAGGAAGGTCGAGGTTCTGCCGAGGGACATGGCCGCGCCGTTCTGTTCCTTCACCGCCGCCAGGTACCCGAAGTAGAGCCACTGCACAGCCTCTTGCGCGTTGCGAGCCGGACCCGAGATGTCGAACCCATAACTGGCGGCCATCTGCTGCAGTTCATTGAGCGCCCGGATCTGTTCGCTGAGCTCCTCGCGGTCGCGAATGATGTCATCGGTGGACATGGCCAAGTCCAGGCTGCGCTTCTCCTCTTGCTTTCGCTCAATAAGACGCGCGACCCCATAGAGAGCCACGCGGCGGTA
The DNA here is from genome assembly GCA_035490955.1 of Terriglobia bacterium. Taxonomy (GTDB): domain Bacteria; phylum Acidobacteriota; class Terriglobia; order UBA7540; family UBA7540; genus DATJKY01. The sequence goes on from DATJKY010000863.1 coordinate 8,250, forward strand.
GTCACCGATAATGCGGCCGCGCCCATAGGCATCGGGAAGCCCGGTCAGGATATGAGAACTGCGACACCGCCTGACGTCTGCGGTGTAGGCATCAAAGACTGCGTCGTTATGCGTCTTGCGGTACTTGGTAAACGCCTCGACCACATGCGGATCTGGCTCGTATCCATAAGCCTTTAGAGCATTCACTACCATCCGGAGGCCGCCATTCGGCATGATTGCCCGCTTGAGCGGCGCTTCCGTCTGAAGACCGACGATGACTTCGTTCTTCCGATCGATATAGCCCGGACCATGCGCCGTGATGGAACTTGGAATCTGGGAGACGTCGAGTACGCCCTTCCTGCGCTCTTCCACGAAGAGCTCGTTCAAGCGATTCCATACCGCCTTCGTCCGCTCCGTCGCCGGTACTAGGAAGGACTCGTCTCCTTCGTAGGGCACGTAGTTCTGCTGGATGAAATCGCGAACGTTGATTTCCCTTTGCCAGAGACCCGTTATGAATCCATGCCATGGGGAAGTTACTGTCTCTGGCGCGATCTGATGTGAGGAAGCTGTGGCCATTTGTGTTCTCCTAGGTTCTGTAGATTAATTGGTCCTCTATGGCTGCTTTCGGCGCGAATGAGCAGCAAGCATTGCCACGGCGCAGCTGGCAATCCGCGACCGCACGCTGTCTGCCCGGCTGGTGAGGATGATCGGCACCCTCGCCCCCAGCACCAGCCCGGCACTGTCGGCGTTGGCCAGGAAGCTAAGTTGCTTTGCGAGAATATTCCCGGCCTCGAGATCCGGCGCCAGAAGGATGTCCGGGTCGCCCGCAACCTCAGAGTGAATGCCCTTGATCCCTGCCGCCTGCTTGCTGATCGCGTTGTCAAACGCCAGTGGCCCATCCAGGATGCCGCCCTTGATTTGTCCACGCTCGGCCATCTTGCATAAGGCGGCAGCATCGATGGTAGCCGGCATTTTGGAAGTTACCGTTTCGACCGCGGCAAGAATCGCGACCTTGGCTTTCTCAAGGCCCAGGGAGAGTGCAAGATCGACAGCGTTCTGGCAAATGTCAGCTTTATCTTCCAAGGTGGGAGCGATATTGATCGCACCGTCGGTGACGATCAAAACCTTATGATATGTGGGGACATCCATAATGAATACATGGCTGATGCGGCGCCCCGTGCGCAACCCCCCCTCGCGCCAGACGACCGCAGCCATTAATTCGTCGGTATGAAGGCTGCCTTTCATCAAAAGTTCCGCCTGCCCTTCCCGAACCAGCTCTACTGCCTTTGTGGCAGACGCGTTGCTGTGCGCAGCATCCACGAGCTCCGCTCCATCGAGATCGACTCCGGAGGACTTGGCTATAGCTTCGATCCTCGCGATGGGCCCGACAAGGATCGGCTTGATCAGTCCCTTTTCAGCGGCTTCAATGGCTGCGGACAGCGCCGTCTGCTCGCAGGGGTGCGCCACTGCGGTTGGAATCGGCTGCAGGCTCTGGCACTTCACCAGCAGTTGTTCGTATTTTCCGGTTCCGGTTTGTTGACTCACACCCGCACCTCCTACACTACTTCTGAGGGCGATCCTCTAACGGCAGGGCAGGGCTTTCTTTCAAGAAATGGAGAGGACGGTGGCGACGGCGACGCCGAGTAGGAGCGGCGCAAAACCCGCCTGGTAATGTTCCAGTGCCATCTTCTCGGCTCCAGCAGAGACGTGCTGAAGAATCCACACGAAAATCGGCCCCAGGAGGGCACTAAACGTAAAAGTCAAGAAATTGATTACTCCTGTCGCCGTCCCGCCAAGCTGCGGAGGATTGGCTTCCTTAATCAGCGTATAGGGCAGCATGGCCGCTCCCGACGCCAGTCCGGCCACGAGGCCCATCCCTAGACCAACAATGCCCATGGCAATCCATTAACGGTCCCACGCGAGACCGTTGCCGATCATTGGCTCAACTGCAATCTGCCCGAGTGCCCCCGGCCGTTCCAAACATCTGAGTGCCGCCGATGTAGAGTGCCGCCAGCAGCCAAGCGACGCCGGCCGTTCCAACGCTATTGCGCCGTCCTCGATCACCAATCTCTCCATCTGCAGGTTCATTACAGCCCCGTCTGACATGTTAAAACACCCATTGAGTTTCCACTGTAAAAAATAACAGTTCGTCGGCCGGCAATTCAGGGGATCATGAGGTGATGACGACTCACGGGACTATGTCTGTGAACGACCCAAGCAAGAGGTCGGCCGCATGGCGCTGACGCAAGAAATCCGCGGAACAAGGCATACACACGATGACAGAACCCAATCTCTTCGAGGAACCTCACGACTTCTCCTTGGTACTGGGTGGCCCGATCTTCCAGCTCTTTCGGAGGTCTCATCTCGCCGGAGATCACTTAGAACTCTTGTACCGCCGGCTGATCATTATAGCGCTGGTCGCATGGCTGCCGTTGTTGCTCCTTGCCACCCTTGGCTCCGCGGCTGGGAACGCAGGCCGGCTTTCCTTCTTTCACGATGTTGAAGTGCATGTGCGATTCCTCATTGCCCTTCCGGTCCTCGTCGGTGCCGAGCTGATTGTTCATTCGCGGATACGTCCTGTTGTGCGCCGCTTCGTCGAGCGGCGTATCGTTTTGCCCCAGGACTTGCCCCGCTTTCACAGCGCCATCGAGTCAGCTATCAGGCTGCGCAATTCCGTCCGCGTCGAGGTGGGGCTTTTGGTTTTTGTCTACACTTTTGGCCTGTGGCTCTGGCATGGTCGGATCGGGATCGACGCCTCGACCTGGTATGCCATGCGGGGCGGGCGCTGGCACCTGACCCCCGCCGGCTTCTGGTACGTGTTCGTCAGCATCCCCATCTTACAGTTCATCCTCCTGCGCTGGTACCTGAGGCTCTTCATCTGGTTTCGCTTCCTCTGGCATGTCTCCAGAATCAACCTCAACCTAATTCCAACTCATCCCGATCGCTGCGCCGGTCTCGCCTTCCTGGGCAAGAGCGCCTACGCCTTCGGCCCGATCCTTTTCGCTCAGGGTGCCATGCTCGCCGGTCTGGTGGCCAGTCGAGTTCTGTACAGGGGAGAAAGCTTGCTGTCCTTCAAGTTACAGGCCGGCGGCTTTGTAGCCTTTTTCGTCGTGGCCATTCTCGGCCCACTCTTGATGTTCACTCCCCGGATGGCTCGCGCAAAAAGAAAGGGATTGGCCGAATACGGCCTGCTCGCGCAGCGCTACGTCGAGAGCTTCGAACAAAAATGGGTCCTCCGCGATCCCGCCGCTTCGGAGGAGCTCCTCGGAGCTGCCGATATCCAGTCACTCGCCGATCTCGGCAACTGCTATGCTCTTGTGCGCGAGATGCGTTCGGTCCCCTTCGGACTCGAGGACATCACTCGTCTGGCCGCCGCCACCGCAGCTCCCCTCTTGCCTCTTCTGCTCACAATTTTCTCTCCGGAAGAACTCATCATGCGCATCATCAAAGTCGTGTTCTGAAGTAACTCTGCGGCCGGGAGAAGTACAAAATGGAGGGTGTGATGAATTATCCAGCTCTTGTTTTTGCACTGAGTCTCGTCATGCTATGGCTTTCGGCGCAGACCGGCGCCTACTTTCACAGAAGGCGACGACAACCGGAGGCCGAGCATGAAGATCTCGGCGTCCTCCTTGCCGCTACGCTGACGCTGCTTGGCCTCATCATCGGGTTCAGCTTTTCAATGGCCGTCACCCGATACGACCAACGCAAGAACTACGAGGCGGAGGAGGCCAATGCAATCGGTACGGAATACGTTCGGGCAGGCCTGCTGCCTGCGGCCGACGCCGCAAAGGTGCGTGAGCTGCTGAGGAGCTATCTAAATCAGCGTGTTTTGTTCTATACAACCCGCGACACGCGCCAGCTTGAGCAGATCAACGCCTCGACGGCTCAACTGCAGTCCGATCTGTGGTCCGCGGTTCAGACTCCGGCCGCGGCGCAGCCGACATTCATGGTGGCCCTAGCCGTTTCGGGCATGAACGATGTGTTGAACTCGCAGGGATACACGCGGGCAGCCTGGTGGTATCGCATCCCGGGTGCGGCATGGGCTCTGATGGCGGCAATCGCCATCTGCTGTAACGTGTTAGTCGGCTATAATGCGCGGGGTACTGAAGGGAGCAAGAAATGGTTTTTCCTTCTACCGCTAGTTGTGTCTGTCGCATTCTTCTTCATAGCCGACATGGACAGCCCACGGGGCGGCCTCATTCGAGTACATCCGCAAAACCTGGAAGGCGTCGCTCGCTCCCTGCGTGCGCCATAATCATAAGTACCCTGAATCATGCTTTCACCTCGGCCGGGGCTTCGGTCCGCACGCCTTCCTCTCGCAGTAGCCACGCAGGCAGCTTGCCTTTCCCCTTCAGCTCGATGAGTCCGCGCTCCTCGAATTTGTACGCTCCGCACAGCTCCCGGTAGACGCTCTCGCTCACCTGGATGGCACCCGGGACCCCGGTCGATTCCATGCGGCT
>DATJKY010000864.1:0-3833 GCA_035490955.1 Terriglobia bacterium
GCTCCGAAACGCCCAACCAGTTTCTTCGCCAGAACAGTGCCGATCCCCTTGACCAAGCCGCTGCTAAGGTACCGCTCAATCCCCGCGACCGTTGTTGGCGGCACCGTCTTCATGGTGCTTGCCTTGAATTGCAGCCCGTGCTCCTTGTCCCTGACCCACCAACCCTCGGCGACCAGCCACTCCCCGGCAGTGACAGACGGTAGTGACCCGACGACCGTGGTTTCCTCCCGGTGCCCCGGCGTCTTTATTCGCAGCACACAGAAGCCGCTGTCTTCGTTGTGAAAGGTGACGCGCTCGATCAGCCCGGAGATTTCCTCAGTAGCAGACTTGCGTTCAGGGAGAGCGGCGTTCATGTGTGGGAGTCATTTTCCCATGGCGGGGCTGGCATTACTTGCAACGAAGCCGATCCTAGGGCGATTTGGCTGCCCGGAGGGGTTCGGGTCGGCTGCGGCGTTCCCGAGGTGCAGGCAGCCTTTGTGACCACCTTGACGACGCGTTGCTTGATCGCTAGAAGACCTGATGCCGCCCTGCTTTTAGTAGTATTGGAGAAACAAACATGGCTCGCCAACAAGCTGTCCCTGCCGTTGCTCCCACACTTCAGCCTGAGAGGGCTATCCCAATTCTTGAGAATCTGATCGCCCAAGCCGACTCGCTCGTAAATGAACAGTCCGATTCTACTAAGCGTCAGCAGTGGGCACACACTGGCGAGGGGGCGCTCCTAGCTGCCCTAGTACTACTGTGTTATAAAATAGATACCTTCTGCTAGAATTGCGGCACGGTTGCAACCTTTATAGTGGTAGCTTGCAGCACATGAGCGCCAACTCTGTTGCGCCAGGCGCCCAGCAAAAACGCTTCGCGGCCTATCTCGATGGCCTGGCGCAAGCCGCGGGGCACCTGGATCGGGCTGTTCCCATGAAATCCTATTGCACCGGCTTGCTGCTACCTGGGGAGCGCAAGAGTGTCGAACCCATGGCAGCCCGGCTCTGCCCGGACGACGTGCGCCAAACTCATCAATCGTTGCATCATGTGGTAGCGCATGCTCCCTGGAGTGACGAAGACTTGTTGCAACAGGTGCGTCAGTACGTGCTTCCCGCCATGCAGAAGCAGGGACCGGTGGTGGCCTGGGTGGTGGATGATACCGGATTTGTGAAGAAAGGAACGCACTCGGTGGGAGTTGCCAGACAGTACTGTGGGCAGGTGGGTAAGCAAGAGAACTGTCGCATCGGAGTGAGTTTGTCGCTCAGCACGGCGGAAGCGAGTCTGCCGATCGCGTGGCGTCTTTACTTACCGGAAGTTTGGACCGCCGACAAGAAACGGAGAAAGGCGACCGGGATACCCGAGGATATCGAGTTTCAAACCAAACCGGAAATTGCCTTGGAACAGATACGTGCCGCGGTCGATCGAAAGATTCCCTCGGCTCCGGTGCTGGCTGATGCCGCCTACGGCAATGACACCAAGTTCCGCGAGGGGATCAGCGCCTTAGGCATGCTCTATGGGGTGGGCGTCCAGTCTTCCACCACGGTTTGGAAGCCCGGGCAAGGCCCCCTACCCAAACGCAAGTGGAAAGGAATCGGACGCCCTACCTCGTTGTTGCGTCGCGGTCGAGGCCACCATCCCATCCCGGTGCGCGAACTCGCCAGGAGCCTACCTGCTTCCACCTGGAAGACGGTAGCCTGGCGGGAGGGAACTCGTAAGCCCCTGCGCTCCCGTTTTGCCGCCCTGCGCATCCGTACCGCTCATCGCGATTACTGGAGCAGCCAACTTCGTCCCGAGGAGTGGCTGCTGATCGAATGGCCAAGTGCAGAGACCGAGCCCACGAAGTACTGGTTATCCACTCTGCCGATCGACACCAAGCTTTCCGACTTGGTTCGTTTGGCGAAGCATCGCTGGATCATTGAGCGGGACTATCAGGAACTCAAGCAAGAACTGGGAATGGGCCACTACGAAGGACGGGGCTGGCGGGGCTTTCACCACCATGCCACCCTCTGCATTGCGGCGTACGGGTTCCTAGTCGCCGAACGGAGCCGTTTTTCCCCCTCCGCTCGTGCCGGCCGCTTGGGCTTACCCAACCCCGAAACGCCGGCTCAGTTCTGCCCTCGGGGCTCGCCCGATTCGAGGGGAGCGGCATAATCCGTGGTCGATCGCCACTCTGCGGCAAACGATTGCACGAGTTCTACTTCGGCAACTGTCGAGTTGCCCCTTTTGTGGAGCTCCATTTTTATAACATAGTAGTACTAGCAGGCTGCTGAAAAACTACTCCTAATCCACAGCTGTCTATGGTACGAGAAGGCATGCGCGGAGCAGATCAACAGCAGAATCATATGTTCAGTTATTTGTCTCCTGAAATGCGCGTGCGGAAAGATCATCCGCTGCGCGCTATCCGGACCATGGTGGACGAAGTACTCGGACAGTTGTCGCGACGATTCGACCGGATATATGCCCTGGTGGGGCGTCCTTCGATTCCGCCGGAGAAGCTGTTGCGAGCGCAGTTGCTGCAGATGCTGTACTCGATCCGCAGCGAGCGTTTGCTGATGGAAGAGATCGATTACAGCATGCTGTTCCGTTGGTTTGTTGGGTTGAACTTGGACGAGGAGGTTTGGGACCCGACCACCTTCACCAAGAACCGCGATCGGTTGCTGGATGGCGACGTGGCGAAAGAGTTCTTGGCGCAGGTAGTGGAGCAAGCGCAGACCCAGGGGCTGACCTCGGACGAGCATTTCACGGTGGACGGCACCTTGCTGGAGGCGTGGGCGAGCCTCAAGAGTTTTCAGCCGAAAGAGGGCAAGCCGGGAGCCCCACCGGACGATCCGGGTAATCCCACCATCAACTTTCATGGCGAGAAACGGTCGAATGAGACGCATGAATCGAAGACCGATCCCGACGCGCGGCTGGCACGGAAAGCTGCCGGGCGGGAGGCGAAGTTGAGCTACAGCGGCAATCTGTTGGTCGAGAACCGCAACGGACTGATCGTCGATGCGGAAGTCTTCCTCGCCAATGGGACGGCCGAACGGGACGCGGCGCTGGTGATGCTGGAGCAGATTCCGGGCACGAAGCGGGTAACCGTGGGCGGAGACAAAGGTTTTGACACCCACGGATTTGCTGCGGAGTGCCGCCATTTGCGGGTGGTGCCCCACGTAGCGCAAAACCAGCAACGGCGCGGGGGAAGTGCGATTGATGGCCGCACGACGCGGTATCCTGGCTATGCCAGGAGCCAGAGAAAGAGAAAACGAATCGAAGAATGCTTCGGCTGGCTGAAGACCATAGCGCTCCTGCGCAAGCTGCGGCATCGCGGAGTCTGCAAAGTGGACTGGATCTTCACCTTCGCGTGCGCGGCCTACAATCTGGTGCGTATGCGAAACCTGGCGGCAATTCGCGCGGTGTAAGTTATGGCCGATGTGTGTCCTGAGAAGCACGAAATTAGACCAAGAGGGTGCGAAAAACCAGAAAATCAAACCGTCCGACATCACTAACAATGACAAACAGAAAGACAAAGGCTGTGCGAATCAATTTTTCAGTAGCCTGCTAGGCAACAAACACCCAAACGTTCAAGCATTTGGGGCGGCTCAATGTGGCGTGTATCACCCCGGCTACGATACTGAAGCCTATCTTCGCCAACAAGCGAACGAACAGCTTGAGCGCATGGTCGCCGTTCTCAAGAGCACAGTCGATCAACTGCGATGGCAATTATCCGACCCAACCCAAGTTTTCTTGCCCGCTGGCTCCGCGCACGATGCGTATGTTGAAATCCGTAAGATTGTTCAGTCGGCGACGTCCGAGATTCTGATCGTAGACCCATACGTTGACGGAACGCTTTGGACGCTTCTAACGAACGT
>DATJKY010000865.1:0-2160 GCA_035490955.1 Terriglobia bacterium
GGATGATCAAAATCCTGGGCCAAAGCCGCAGATAGGCGCCGTTTGCTGGTCGGTGGTCCGAAGGGGCTGTGATACCCGGGGCAGCATCGGCCACCTCCGATCTGCCAAGCGCCGGCGACCGGGAACCCCTCCCTTTTCGCGGGAGGCCTGCCGGCTGGAGATTGGTCATAGCTGGAACGGGCCATTCCTCACTTCAGGACGGAGGCGGCGGCGCCGGTGGCCTCGGTGGTCGTGGTGGTGGCGGCTTCGGCTTGGTGGCCATGCGGTTCTCCATGCGCCTCAGCGGTCACCTGACGGCTTGGGCTTCTCCTGCTCGGCCTTGGGCTTCTCTTTGCTACTCGCGATCATGCACTGGTCAAAATAGGCATTCCTCTCAGCATCTGAGGCTGCGCTGGCACTCGCCTGGGCCAGCTGTTGGCATATTGCTCGCAGGTCGAGCGACCGTGGCGACGAACTCGGCGCGTTGGCGCACCCACAGAACGCACCGGACAGCAGCGTCAGCAGCGAAATAGCCCGCATCCGTGCCTCCTCTCGCCTGCGGCTGCGAACTGTACCAAAATCCCCTGTCGGAATGTACCGCGGCGGATTTCAGCCTCCCCGCTATGGCGGAGATTGCTCGCTGAGCAATCCAGATATTGCGCCAAGCTCCTGCGCCATGGACTGCACGGAGCCGTCCATCCGCAGCACCGTGGTGGAGAGCGCGCGTATCTCGTCGCGCATGCTGCTCATGTCGTCACGCATGTTGGCCATTTCGGCGCGCATGCTGTTTAGCTCGGCGTATATGCTCCCCATTTCCTCACGCATGCCCTGCATTTCAGTCAGCAGGCGCTCCATCCGGCGGGCGAGGAAGTCGAGGTCGATGTCAGCCATCGGATGATACTATCCGATCGCCGGCAGCGGCGGGTGCCTCGCGATACCCCCTTCGCGTCGGAGGGACGGGGCGACTGGAGCGATGCCCCCGACCGCAGCCGGGCCTATGAGTTGGCTGGTTTTTGCGGTTAGTCTCGCCATCAGCCACGACGTTTGGTGGAGCTTCCGTTGTGGTTGGAGCCTGGGGGTGTCCGACGAAGCGCTTCCCCAGGCTCGCTGGCCACCAAAAACCAAGCCTGAGGCTCTACCGGGCCCGCCGGCTACGGCGCAACGGGCGTTCAAATGAAGCGCAGGAAATTAACTCCGGCCCGAGCGCGTGATCTACAACTACGGCCATTTTGACGGCGAGCACGGGTTGGCGCCGCGATCCGTGCAATTCACCGACCGCTCAAGGAAGGAAGACACGTACGACCGGAGCCCGGGACAACCGGCGCGGCCTAACGTTGCGCGTGGGTTCGGGGCGTCTCGTTGACGACTTCGACCCGCCGGTTCTCCGGTGCATTCGGATCCATCTTGTTCTTCGGTCTCGTCTTGCCGTAGCCGATGGTGCGCAAATTCGATGGTGATAGCTGGAAGTTATCCACCAGGTATTCCTTGATCATCGCGGCGCGACGCTCCGACAATTTCTTGTTGAAAGCATCGCCGCCGATGCCGTCGGTGTGGCCGTTGATGGAGATCGTGGCACCGCTCAGCTTGGGATCAGCAAGAGCAGCACCAAGCTCGTCCAGTTGCGGTTCCGCTTTGCTCGTGATCTCTGCAGAGTTGTAGTCGAAGTAGACCTCGAGATCGATCGTCTGCCGCGGCTCCACACTCGCCAAGGTCAGTGAACGGTTAAGCCGTAGCTTATCGGCCAGGCTCATGACTTTTGGCTGCGCCGTCAGCGCCTCCAGGATCTGCTGGCGGGAAACCTGCTCTGCGAAGGCCGCATTGCCGAAGCTCAGGAAGCCGAAGAACCCCAGGGCCAGGATGCCGCTCATGGTGCTGTGCAAACGGTTCATGGTGGTCCTCCATCCATGTATCAACGCCCACTTACCGCCAGCCGCTTGGCGCTAGGGTGAACTAGTTCACAAACGGGCGATGTTTTTATCGGATCGGGACCGTGCTTCCTCGGCGTAATCCGGCGATTATGACTGACGTTGAACTTGACCTCCTCGCCCGCCAGAACGAATGCATCCTAACCGAGCTGCACAGCATGCGTGACGAGATGGGCGGCATGCGCGACGAAATCCGTGCCCTCTCAGCCCTGATGTTGAAGCTGGATAGTTCGGCGAAAGCCGTGACGCAGGAGAT
>DATJKY010000866.1:0-5328 GCA_035490955.1 Terriglobia bacterium
TCCACCCCAAGGGGAGAAGGGACCGCCGCGCGCTGCGATCGTTCGGTCCAAACAGAGTTTCCCTCAACAACAGTTGGCCAAAACGCTCGGCTTGGAAGATCTGGGAATACAAAAAAAGTAGGTAAGACAGCCCACCACGCCCAAATCTCCTGTTCTGCTACACTTACTTGTCGGAGCGCTCGATTCTAAGTAAACTCCCGCTAGCCGGGGCCTCTTCACACCGGTCTCCAAATCAGGTGACGATACCGTCGTTGTGGGCAGTACTGAGCAGGTCGCGGCGACCGGGATTAAGGTGCAGGAATCCGATTTTTACGAACCATTCGCCGAGTGGCTCAAGAACGATCTGGATGAAGTTACTGTAGTTGCGCCGCTTGGAGGAAGCAGTCTGAAGTCCAAGTGGGGAACGCCCGACGTAGTCGGTGTTTACAAGCCGCTCGCCAGCAACCTCATCAAATTTCCTGTCGAGATCGTCTCCGCCGAGGTCAAGATTGATCCCCAGGCGCCGGTTGTGGCCTTCGGGCAGGCTGTTGCTTACAGACTGTTTTCCACCAAGACTTACATCGCGATGCCCACGAGCCTTACAGAAGAGGATCAGAGTCGGCTGGAATCGCTTTGCATGCTTTTTGGTGTTGGTCTGGTCCTATTCGACCTCAACAAGGACGCACCACAATTCTCGATTCGCGTGCGTGCCCAACGCTTCTCACCGGATATGTTCTACGTCAATGAGTTCGCTGATCGTCTAAAGCTTCACGACGCCGAAATCTTCGAACAATTGTTCGGGTGAAGCCGTAGTCCTTGTCCTCATCGGAGGCTACCCAAGGGCACCCGAGTACGTCACGCCCACGCTCGGCGTCGTGGTTTTTGGTGGGGCGTGTTTGCGGGTGCGGGGGCACGACTGAGGAATCGTGCTGAAGAGTTGAAGACTTTGACCGAGCGGCTGCCCGCTCGGTCTTCGTCTGATAGGAAAATCATGGCCATCTCAATTCCCTCCTTGCTCGGCTAATTGCGGTTGTGGGCGTCCGGCTCTGAGGATCTCGAAGAGCCGCAGGGCTAGACAGCGAGCCCTGCGCTACACTTTTGGATGCGCTGGGCGGAACGCTCGCTGATGGCCTGGCGCTCGCCCCCCGTCTTCAGAAATCCTGGATGTAGCCCCTGCGGAACTCCGCTCCGGGCGGCCCCAGCGATTCGCAATAAAGCAGCGCCACAGCCTCGGCTTCCACTTCGTCCCGCATCGCGGGATCGGGCGGTGTGTTCTCAGTGTCTGAGAGGTCGCCTTCGCCACAGTGGAGAAGAGAATGGGCGATCTCGCGGAAGAGCGTCTTGTGAGGGAGGGCCAATCCTGCCAGCTTCGGGGCGGTACATGAGCTGTTCGAGCGTTGGAAGCCTAAGTACGTTCAAGCCTATCGGAAGGCCACGCATATTACGAAAAGATCTCCGAAGTACAAGAAGCACTCGAGGCTTTGCGCCCCAAGGCTCGTGCGCTCGGGAAACTCAGCGACATTAGTGAGCTCGGCCCACCGCTGGCCAACGCTTCGCGTGTCCCCGCCATGGTTGCCGAGCTGGAACGAGAGTTGTGGTCCTGTCCTGACGCCAAACAAGCGGCCGTCGACGGAAAGGACGCCCTCTGTCCGAAGTGCAGGTGGACACCGGAGCGACAAACGCCCCGGGAGAATCTTGCTCAACTGGCGGGGTTGTGAACCAGTGCCTTAGCGAGCGCATGATGCGCCTTAAAGATGCCGCTATTCCTCGATTCTGAAGAAGGTAGCCGCGGAGGGGAAGCAGGCGGCTTTGGCGGAGTTGCTGGAGATCATTCAGGTCGCGAACACCGACAAGTTGACGGGTGTGGTGACCGACGAACTAGTGTCGCTCCTGAGACGAGTCCTTTACGATGAGAATATCGCCCCTACAAACCCACGCCGCGGCTGCGGGTAAACGAAACGATCCCGTTGGGGCCTATCCTCGAACAGGTCGGCGCAATTGACGAGAATCGTGTGGACGAAGCCTTGGAGCAAATCACGCGACTCCTCCAAAAGGCCATCCGGGACGTGAAGGCCAAACATGGGCCTGAGAAGCGCGTGAGAATCTTCCTTAGTGCCGAGCCGCGGCAGCTGTAGGGTACGCCGGTCCAAGCTCGGGAAACAGACGCTCCGTTGTTTACGGAGGTGGCTGATGTCCCCAGGCGATGACTTGCAGCTTTGATCTCCGCTCTTCCACTCAAGGACTGAACTCGAACAGCTCGCACAGGAACAGGGGGTGCGCCGTGTCTCCAACTTCGACGATCTGTTGGGCGACTTCTGGCCGGAGGATGACACAGCAGATGAGTTCATTGCCGCCGTCCGCAGATGGCGAAATGTGGCGAAATGACGCGGCGGCGCCCGGAGGCCTATGAATGCGCTATACTCGCTCCATGCAGGTTACCCTCACCGCGCACGCCGAAGAGCTGCTACGAGAAGCCCTGGCCCGTAATCCCGGCCGCTCACCCGAAGAAATCCTCGAACAGGCCCTGGCCGAACGAGCCGGGAGCGATCTCGGTGGCCCGCCTGATCCGGTCTGGCAACGGCTGAAGAGCATCCCAGGCGTTAAGCTGCCGGACCACTGGCCGCCATGCTTCGAAAAATTTGAACCGTTGAACGTCGAAGGCGAGCCGGTTTCCGAGCAGCTCATCCGGGAGCGTCGGTGAGCATTTTTTACCTCGATTCGAGCGCTTGGGTAAAGCGGTATGTCCAGGAACTCGGCAGCGGGTGGGTCCACAGCCTGTTTGACAGACGGCATCGTATCGCGTGCTCAACCCTAGGGTATCTGGAAGCAGCCGCCGCCTTATCTCGGCGCCTTCCTGACGCCGGTTTAGCGCGCGTCGAGCTTCAGGGTGATCCGGGCGGCTTCTTCTCATTTCGAGCGGGTGGTGAACTTCGTGGTTGGGCGCGTCCTCTCGCACAATGGCGCAGCCGAAGGCGTCTCAGGTCTCGACGATGTCACCACCTACTACCTCCTCCATCGTCAGGATTTCGGTATGGACGATGCGCCTACCGGCGCCTGCATCCTCTATGCGATCTCCTGCGGCCTCTCGGACAGTGCCCTCGCAGACCAGCACGACATCCTGGTACGCACCGGGGGACAAGCGGAGCCCGAGGAGGACGAGGAAGAGGAGTCCACAGGTGAAGAAGTGGAAGGTGAGGAACCGGAGGATGGGACCGGAAGCAAGGTCAGGCTCCGCCCGCGGAATCAACGTCGCAGGGCGACGATGGGCGAGGACAGCGGCGGCCGCCCTGCACCGCTGATCGATCAGATTCACCGTCTGATGCGCCTGTGGAAGGCCGGCGAGCAATTCAAGCTGGACGATTACCTGGACAGCAAAGGACTACGCGGGAATCAGCTGTTCCACCAACTTCTCCAGGCCCTTATCGAACTCGCCGGACAGGGGAGTGACGAGCGGGCAATTCTTGAGAGCCTCTCGAATCACGTCGGCGCCGTTGGCGCAAAGGTGGAAGCCGGGCAGTATATGCTAGGCTACGAAGCGGCCGAAGAGAGGTAGCGCGCAGAGCCTGCGAATCGTCCATTTGTTTAGCCATACGAGCCGCGGGGCCTCGAAGGGCGCTGCATGGCTCTCAGCAGGTACGTTGAGGAGGTGTCCAATGAAGCAGGAAGCGTTGCTGTCACGCCTTTCGATTGACCCTCAAGTTTGCTTTGGCAAACCGTGCATTCGCGGTCATCGAATTTGGGTGTCGCTGGTTTTGGATCTGCTCGCCAGCGGAGTGACGGCCCAAGAGATTCTCCGCGAGTACCCCGGGCTGGAAGAAGAGGACATCCGCGCCTGTATCGCCTATGGAGCGGAGATGGCGCGTGAGCATTTCGTGGACATCCCGCTGGGGCAGGCGCGATGAAGTTGAAGCTGGATGAAAATCTGGGTCGCAGTGTTGCGGAATTGTTCCGACAGGCCGGCCATGATACAACGACGGTTCCCAGCGAAGGTCTGTGCTCAGCGTCTGACCGTGCTGTGGCGGAGGCATGCCGGCAGGACGCACGCGCACTGGTGACTCTGGACCTTGATTTCGGCAATCCACTTCTTTTCAACCCTTCAGAACATCACGGATTTGCGATATTGCGCCTGGCCGGCAAAGGCTCCCTAAAATATCTGTTGGACCTCGCACGAACGCTTATCAGAGGACTGGCGGAAAGAGAAATTCGTGGCAAACTCTGGATCGTTGAGATGGGAAGAATTCGCGAGCACGAAGAGGATTGACCGCGATGAACAAACTGCCTTGGAAACCCTGGCACGAAGTCGTGGAGCCTTGCCTCCATAATCTTGCTGGCGGGGATGGGCGGCGGCGTTGAACAGGAGCCGGTCCACCACGGCAGGTGTGATCTCAGGATGGTCGTGGATCTGCAACGCCACAACCCCTCCGAACTGCCGGGGCGGGTAGGCAACGATGTCGGCAAAGTCGCCGTTCAGCGACAGCAGAATGGCCCCGAGTTCCTGAGCCTTGGCAATTACCGCGAGGTCCGGCGATTCCTGGGGGATAGGGTCCTTGAGCCGCAACACTTCATGTTCCGCGGCACGCAGAGCGCTCACAACCTGATTTGAGATGTGTGGTCGGCAAAGAAGCGCAGTGCCACTACGCCTCCACGGCGAATTCGGCCAGATCACGCGCATAGTCGAGGCAGGCGGCAATCTGATCGCGCGTGAGGTCAGGGAACTCCGCTACGATCTGCTCGGGCGAAGATCCGGCGGCGAGGTAACCCAGAACCAGGCTGACGGGAATGCGCGTCCCCTTCAGGCGAGGCTTGCCCCGGAGGATCGCAGGGTCGCTCACGATATGATCTCTCCATTCCACAGGCATGGCCCGATTATACGCCGGAAATCAAAGCTGCTACGAGTCCGGAGCACTGCCAACACTGCCAAGCAGATGGCAATGGACCGGCATCGGCGTGGCACCACATGCCGGTTCTTGCTCCCTCAATCGTGTTGAAGAGTTTGACCGAGCGGCGTCCTACGCTCCAGAGCTTCGGAGCGCCGGCGCGGCCCGCCGCCCGTAGGCTCTGGACCGCAGGGCGGCCCGCGTGCTTCTGCGCCTCGGTGGAATAGCCGAAAGGATTCGGCCTCACGGACTTCCTTTCAGGTATACCTCGATCCGGTCCGTCGTCCACGTCGCAACGCCGCTACCAAACAGATCTCGATCCTCAGTCCAAATGGGCAGATCAAGCAACAATGCCACAGCGACCACCGGCCAGTCGTCCGGGTCGCGAACCTCGACCCCCTCACGTGCCAAGCGCTCATAATCGCCATATAGGCTCGAGTCCACTGATTCCACGAGCCGACCTACCTGCCTG
>DATJKY010000867.1:0-5849 GCA_035490955.1 Terriglobia bacterium
GTACTCGAGGTGAGAGCACACGAGGTGCCCATCCTCATCGAGCACGGCCAAGTCTTGGGGAGGCTCATCTACAGCCCCATGGCTGCCCGACCCGACAAGATCTACGGCGTCGCCATAGGGTCTGCGTACCAAATGCAGGGATTAGCCCTCAGCAAGCAGTTCAGGAAGCAGACCTGAAAACAATGCCGTTTTCCACTGTGCTAAATTCGTGCGTGTAGTAAATATGGTGGAGGTGCAAGCTCATGCCCATTCAACAACGGCGCAGCAGAGAGGCCTCACTATGGCAATCGGCGCTGGATGAAGCGACGGCGAAAGAGTCCGGAGGTGGCGCCGCGGCGCTCGGCGGACCTAGAAGAGCGATAACGAAGCGGCCCATTGATCAAGATATCGTCGTGAACGATCAGGTGGCGGAAGCGATCCAGGCGCAGGAGTTCGAGGGACAAGCGATGCCCGAGCCGGCTCCTCCGTCGCCTGCTGCCGGTGTACAGGATACGATAAAGTTCTGCTCCACCACCGCGTTCAAGCTCGCTGAGGCGCGCGTAAAGGCGATGTTTACTCGAGACGACACGGAGGTAAAGAGGCTCGAGCAGCAGTTGGGCGCGACATTCGGAAACTGCGACCCCAAGTGGAGCGAGGTCATCGAAAACTACGTCCGGAATCGCGTGGCTGCGCAGCACATCCCTTATCGCCCGTATAACAATATCTCTGACTATGTTATGGAAGGTCGATTGCCCGAAAATGCGCTGGTGGCACTCCTCGCTGATTGGGGCACTGGCGAGGATGCCGCAAAGAACATGTTGAAGCTCATTGCCGATCGGAAGCCCGATGTCGTCATCCATCTGGGCGACGTTTATTATTCCGGTACGGAACATGAGTTTCAGAATTACTTCTACGCTATTTGGCAGCAGACGTTCGGACTGCCCAAACTGAATTGGAACACAAGAGCAGCAGGACCCCCTTCCCAGCCCGCTACCTTCACCCTCGCGGGCAACCACGATATGTACGCCGGAGGCGCGCCTTATTACACGACCATCGATATGCTGGGGCAGCCGGCGAGCTACTTTTGTCTCCGGAACAAGGACTGGCAGTTCCTTGCCCTCGACACCGGGTTGCACGATTCGAACCCGACCAAAGCCGGCTCGGCTACTTATCTCGAGGATACAGAAGTTGCCTGGATGAAGGATAAGCTGGCGACGAGAGATGGCCGCAAGACCGTTTTGCTCTCGCATCATCAGCTTTTCACGGGGTTCCAGGAGGAGCAGATCGAGGGCAGCCCCGTAAACCAAAGACTGCTGCAACAGGTTCAAGACGTGCTCTCTCAAGTGAACGCCTGGTTTTGGGGGCACGAGCACAACCTGGTAATCTTCGACAATTACTTGGGTGTGCTGGGCCGCTGCATCGGCCACGCGGCGTTTCCGGTTCCCACCAGTCAGCCCCTCACCCGGAATAACGTTCCGGTGGAGCTGGCGCTGGTTGCCGATGCGAACGAGGCGTTCTTTCCTCACGGATACGTGATGATGCAGCTCAACGGGAACACCGCGACGGCCACATACTTCCAGTACGATCCGGTGACAGACAAGGAAACGCAGATTTTCAGCGAGACCTTATGATCACACGGATTGGATGGCGCGCATCAGGTCCACCAGGCCGCGCCCTTCGAAGTAGCGCTCACGGCCGAGCGGCGTCGCGCTTTCCATGAAGATGCGCTTCACATCCTCTGGCCGCTGGATGAACTCGCGGCGGATGGAAAGAAACGCCGCAATGGCGCCTGAGACGTGGGGTGCGGCCATGCTGGTGCCGCTGTCGTCGATGTAGGCGCACACGGCACCAGGATTCGCGCTTGCGTCGGGTAGCAGGGCACCTGCGGCACAGGAGGTGATGCGCTCGCCGGGCGCAACCAGGTCGGGCTTCAGGCGTCCGTCTCCCGTCGGGCCTTTGGAGGAGAAATACGAAACCCCATAGGTGTGCGGCATGTCGCGATGCGTCGCACCCACGGTAATGGCCAGCGAAGCATTCCCAGGATCATTGATGGTATTCGAAAGGCCTGCCTTGGCCGCCTTCTCTTGGGCGAAAATCTTGCCGTATCCGGTGTTCCCGGCTGCTACCACAACCACTACACCACTCCTGACGAGCCGGTCGACCTCCACGCATAGCGGGCTCTGGCCGCAGGCGAACATCTCCGCATCGAAGTCATAGCCGATGGAAATATTGACGCCGTGGATGCGGAGCAGCTTTGGGTCGGCGTTCACGTCTTCGCGAATGTATCGCATGGCACGAATGATATCGCTGGCTTTGCCCTCGCCGTCGTCGTCCAGAACCTTAAGGCTGACGAGCTTGCATAGCGGAGCGACGCCGCGAAGCTGCTCCGGGCCCACCTTGCGAGACCGCAGGGCCTTACAATGGGTGCCGTCCGGCCGTGCCGTGAGCACGCCCTCGTATACCTGGTACTCCGCGGGCGGCTTGCCTGGCGTGTCTGCAGGCAACCCTCCGGCTATGATGCCCGCCACGTGGGTGCCGTGTCCGTAGTTGTCGGTCAGGGCGGCGCCGGCGGTGCTTTTGTCGGGTTCGCCAGGGCGGGTGAAATCACGATGAAGCTCGGCCACACTCGCGTCATCCAGGGTCTGGTACTCCTTGAAGTGGATATGCTTTCGCTCAATGCCGGAATCAATGAGCGCCCAGACGATTCCAGCTCCGGTCGCAGAATACGAGCGAAACGCGGCATCGGCCTTGACCGTTGCAACCGAGCGATCGATGAGGGGTTTCAGCTTGAAATCCGGCCAAATCTTGTAAATCAGCCGATCTTTCTTCAGCCCGCGCGCCTCGTCCTGCTGCACCAACTTTGTCCACTCATTGGCGCTGATCTGGCAGCGGTAGTAGTTCTTGGAGACGTAGACCGCGGGGCGGCTTTCCGCATCCTCACCAATTACCTCTTTGTAGAATTTCTCGAATTCGTTCGCCGCTTCCTTAAGTCCTCCTTGGTACTCGAGATTAAGCTCAATCATGTACGGGCCGGGAGCATCAGGATCACTAGGCAGACCCATCTCCGCCCGCTGATCGGGATCACGTAGAAGGGGCGGCACGGTCGAACTGCGCGTGCGCGCCGGGCCGAACCCCATGTTCTCGCGTGCGATATCAACCGGTTTCTTTTCTTTGCTGTCCTCTGCCATACTCGTTCCTACAGGAGTCGAAAACTGTGTCAGTCTACACCGATTTGTGAATTCTACACTTGGCTGAACGCAAAAGGAAACTATGCGTAGCTGGACGGTACGCCCCATTGGTTTCGTACACAGCCCCTTCTCGGAAGCTCACGAGGTTCCACGCGGGCTTGGGGCCAGGCATGACGAAGGGGGAGTCCTCGAAGTCCTTCCCGAATTTGAACCTGGCCTGAAAGACATCGAAGGGTTTTCCCATCTTTACGTCTTGTGGGTTTTCGATCGCAGCCAAGGCTATGAATTGGTAGGCACGCCGCCTTGTGATACGCAGCCCCACGGCGTATTTGCTTCGCGGTCCCCCTACCGCCCCAATCCCATTGGCTTGACGGTGGTACGACTGGTCAGCCGGGAAGGCAACCAACTCCACGTGCATGGCGTGGACATGGTGGAAGGCACTCCAATCCTCGACATCAAGCCCTATCTGAGCAGCGTGCCTGAATCAGAATTGCAACGTGGCTGGCTGGCGGAGGCCGAAAGCCGCCGCACGGTGGAGGGCCACCGCCAAGCCCCGGAAGACAAAACCTAGCGTTGCCTTCCGAGAATACGTTTACCTTTGGCTACCCGTCCTTTCCGAGACATAAGCCGGGTTCGCCTTGTATCAGGGCGTGGCCTCAGAGGCTGCGGAAAACGCTATCCAGGGCCTCGGAAGGGCGGGGCTGAAGAGTCGGTGTTAAAAAAGCCTTCTCCAGCGGCTGCGCCGCCGGCTGTGCGGAAAGGCTCCAGCCTTTCCGTTTGTCCGGCGGAGAGATGGCTTATAGGAATCAAGGCGTTGGCGTCCCACTACGGAAGGCCGCAGGCCTTCCGCACAGCGGGCGGCAAAGCCGCTTTGCCCGAACCTACGTTTTCACACAGGCTCCGAGGCTGCACACAAACTTTTTCGCCGCCTGTTCAGCCGCTGCTACCGGCCATCAGGGGTTACAATACTGTCTGATGCGCTGGGTTGTCAGTACTTCCCATCCTGACAAGATTGAGAAACTGGTCCGCGAACTGGGCGTTCCACCCCTGGTAGCGCGTTTGCTCGTGCGACGGCGCCTCGACGACCCTGCGGCGGCGAACCGTTTCCTTCGTCCCAGCCTGCGCCAGCTCCACGATCCATTCCTCATGGCGGACATGCAAACCGCCGTCGGACGCCTCCGGCGCGCCATCGAGCGACAGGAGAAAATTTTGATCTATGGCGACTACGATGTAGACGGCACGATGGCGGTAGTGGTGTTACTCACGGCGCTGCGCGCGGCCGGCGCCAAAGTGGAGACGCACATCCCTCATCGGCTGACGGAAGGTTACGGCATGCGCGTGCACGTCGTCGAGCAGGCTGCGGCCAACGGGTGCAAGATTGTAATCAGTGTGGATACCGGGGTTCGCGAGCACGAAGTGATCGGACGTGCGCAGGAGCTCGGCGTCGATTGCATCGTAACGGACCATCATTTGCCGGATGCGCGATTGCCTCCGGCCTGCAGCATCCTCAACCCGCACCGTGCGGACTGTGGATATCCCGACAAAAGCCTCTCGGGCGTCGGCGTAGCCTTCAAGTTGGCGCAAGCCCTGAGGGGGCCGGGCATGTCGGATCGGCTGATCCAGTCTTACTTAAAGATCGTTGCTATCGGCACTATCGCGGACGTCGTACCTTTGGTGGGGGAAAACCGCGTTATGGTTCACTTTGGATTGGCAGGTCTGCAGCAACCTGTGCACGCGGGGTTGCGAGCATTGCTTGAAGTTGCGGGACTAAGCGGCCAACCAGTAACGACCGGTGACGTCGGTTTTCGCCTCGCGCCCAGGCTCAATGCTGCCGGCCGCATGGAAAATGCCCGGGACGCCGTGGACTTGTTCACGACTCCACAGCCCACCTTGGCCCGCGAGATCGCGGAGCGCCTGGACAGGCGGAATCGCGAACGGCAAGAGGTGGAAGAGCAGATTCTCGCCAAGGCTCTCGAGATCACGGAGGGCTTGGCCCCCGCGCTCGATCCCGCATGCGGGACTGGCGACATCGTCGAAGGCGGGGCGTCGGTTGGACGTGCTAACAGTCGCCATTCCCTGGTGGTCTCGGGAGCCGGATGGCACCGAGGCGTCATCGGAATTGTGGCCCAGCGTCTGGTGGAGAGATTTTATCTGCCCACATTAGTGATTGCGATTGAAGACGGGGTTGGCCACGGGTCCGGGAGGTCGATTGCCGGGTTCCACCTAGTTGAAGCTCTCGATCAGGCTAGAGAGCTGTTTGACCGCTATGGTGGTCACGCCCAGGCGGCCGGTTTCAGTTTGCCCGCCGATCGGATTCCGGAGTTGGCAGCACGCTTCGAGAGCTATGCTCGCAGCACCCTCCGCGCGGAAGACCTAGAGCCGGTCTTGCGTATAGACGCGGAGGTCGACCTGTCGGACGTGGACCATGGCCTTTACCAGGCATTGCGGCAACTGGAACCCTACGGCGTGGGCAATCCCACTCCTGTGTTCGCCGCCCGGTCGGTACAACTTCTGGGACCGCCGCGCGTGCTCAAAGATAAGCATCTAAAGTTGAGAGTGGCCCAGGGAACGAAATCCACCGAGGCGGTGGGCTGGGGCTTGGCCGAGCGGGCGGGTACGCTCGCGGCCTCCGGGCGGGTGGACCTGGCATTCACCGTCGATGAGAAACTATATCAGGATGTA
>DATJKY010000868.1:0-17650 GCA_035490955.1 Terriglobia bacterium
GCGCGTACAAGGTTGCGCCTTTCCTCGCGCAGAACTTCGTCCAGAGGATTCGGGGTACTGGGCGTCTGGAAGGCGCTGTGCGCCGCTGCCTGTTCGTAGTGCTGACGCCGGGCAGCAGCCCGCAGGGCATCGATACCGAGATTGGTGGCAGTGCGATACAGCCAGCCGCCCAGGTTGCCATCGGGCCGGGGAGATAGAGGGTAGCGATAGAGCTTTACGAAGACGTCGTTCGCCAACTCCTCCGCCCGGTCGCGATCACCCAGCAGGCGAAACAGAACGGCAACAATCCGGCTGTAGTACTGCAAGAAAAGCCCTTCAAAAGAGCGCTCAGCCCACTTCGGCCCGCTGGCCTCGGTTCGTTCCACTCCAGCCATGCCGTCCAGCCCTTCAGCCGCTCCCAAGCTCACAGGCGTCCCCTTTTCCGAGCCTCGATCTCTATGGTTATAACGTCTCCCAAGCTCGAAATGTGACGGGCAAGAGCAGGAAGCAAGGAGCAAGAGGGAGGGCACATCGCACCCTCCATATGTGGAGCGCAAAGGCCATTGGTCGCCCTTGTTCCCAGACCGCCACGAATACTTTCAAGTGATTTTGCGTTGTATCCTTGCTTCTAGATTCTTGCTTCTTTCCTTCAGGCTTCTTCGCCCATGATCAATACCGAAACAGTCCTTTTCTTCGCTCGATCTAGTTCAATCAGGAAGACCCTCTGCCATTGGCCCAACTGGAGCTCTCCCTGCGCCACATTCAAGGTCTCGGAAGTTCTCAGAAACATGGCCTTGCAGTGTGAATGCCCGTTCTTCTGTTCGTCCGGGCACATGTTGACCGTCCGAACGCTGAAGTCATCGTGCTGATAGGGGCGGCCGCGCGGGGCCAGCCTCTCCAGGATTCTTCTCATGTCTTCCAGCAGGAGCGGCTCATTTTCATTAACCATCACCGCAGTGGTGGTGTGCCTGGTTTGAACATTCACGAACCCGGTGCGGATCCTCGAGTGGCGCACCACTTCCGCAAGCTGTTCGGTGAAGTCCACGAACTGCAGCGGGCCTTCGGTCTTGAGACAAATCGAGCCGTGATAAGCGCCCAGGGAAAGATGGCGTCGATGGGCAGCGGGCGTCGTCGTGGTCATTCTCTCATCATAGGTCAAAGTTCGGTAACCTGAATGGCCTGGCGCGATCTTTGCTTCGCTCATGCTATTTCTCCTGTAGCACCCGTTTTGTGGGACAGCCTCCTCGACGGAGGAGAATGACGTGCCGCTCTCCCCACCAGGGCTCCGGCGAATGCCCCTGCGAAACAGACGGCCATCACAAGGCCTAGGACCGCGAGGGTGGAAAGCAAGCCGGGCGGCGAGCTGGGTTCTCGTGGGGCGAGGCCGAGCGGCGGCAACAGGGTGTCCAGCATCGGCACCCAGATTCCAACGAGTACAGCCCATAGCCAGGGCCGCCACGGCCTGAGACACCCGAGGAGAAAACTGAAAGCGACCAACAGGGCTAGCGTCACCGGCACGTCATCACTGTGCGAATCGGCGCATCCGATAAAGACTCCACCAGCCAAAGCCAGGACTGTCACAAGAACCGTAGCGACGGTACTTTTCGAAGACATCGTTCTCCGTGGTCGGGAATCCGTGGCCCGGACTGCTGGATCTAGCTGGCTGCCACTTCCGGCACTACCCCAAAGCGCCGATCGCGTGCCTGGAACTCCTTCACCGCCGTCTCCAAATCAGCGCCGGTGAAGTCTGGCCACATCTTGGCGACAAACAGGAGCTCCGCATAGGCACTCTCCCAGAGAAGGAAATCACTCAGACGTTGCTCCCCGCCGCTGCGAATCATTAGGTCGACCTCAGGAGCCTCGACGCCAGCGTGGCTTACCTCTGCCAAGACGCGGGAAAAGTGCTCGCGTGAAACGTGCTCCGTCTTGCCCAACCGGCGCGCCGCCTGCACAATGAGATCGCGCGCCGAGTAGTCGACGGCGATGCGTAGATGCGTCGCATCTCCTCCAGCCGTTGCCGTCTCTACGGCTTCCACCGCCGCCCGCAGGGAAGCAGAAAGTCGATCCCGGCGGCCAATCACACGGACGCGAATTCCGTACGCCGCGAATCGCTGCCGTTCTGTGCAGAAGTAGTCGCGAAATAGCTCCATCAGAGTCTCAACTTCGCCTTGCGGCCGCTGCCAGTTGTCTCCGGAGAAAGCGTAGAGCGTGAGGGTTCCTACTCTGAGGCGCCGCGCAGCCTCAACCACGCGTCGCACCGCGCGCACGCCTTCCCGATGGCCCGCGCTGCGTGGCAGGCCGCGGCGAAGCGCCCAGCGTCCGTTCCCGTCCATGATGATGGCCACGTGTAATGCCGCGTTCTCGCTCACCTGCAAAGTCGTTTGTGTCATAAAGTGCCCGGACAAAAATTTTTGCGCGCCGCTATCGAACTCGCGTCGTCCGGATCAACTGTTCCATCTCGTCCAGATACCGCTCCAAAGCTCGCCTGCCCAACGCCGTGAGGCGGAATTGGGTTCTGGGGAGGCGGCCCTCGAAGTACTTGGTGCAGGTGATGTACTTCGCTTGCTCGAGCCGGCGCGCATGAACGCTGAGATTGCCATCCGTTGTCTTCAGTATTGTCTTCAGGTCACTGAAGCTTAGTGAATCGTTGACGGCGAGCGCGCTGACGATGCCCAGTCGCATCCGCTCGTGGATAAGCCGGTCCAACTCCATCGCCCTTTCTTCTGGCATGGGGCGAGCCCCGGAGCGACTGCCCCTGCCCCGAGTTTCGGAGCTCGATTCTGGGCGACGGTGCAGAGATCTCTGTCTAGCCACCGTACCTCCTGGCAATTATGATTCCGAATACAATCTGAAGCCCGCCAAATCCGGCCGCCAGGAAGAAGTTGCCCCAGGAAGCGGGGCTGAATAAAGCCACGGCCCCCATTGCCATAAGACACATCCCCATCACCGGAACGATCCGAACCGAGAATGCGCCGCCCGTCACGACGCCGGCGCCGTAAAGCAGCAGCCAGAGCCCGGGTAGCAAGGCGCTATGTCCGGCGCGATACAGGGCCGCACTAAGCAACACGCCGGATACAAAGGGTGGCGACAGGCTGAGCGCAAACTTGCGCGCCGCGCCCGAAAGCACCGGCAAGTTAGCGGCGCGAGCCTTCACACTAACAGTCCAGGCGCCGATGACCATCGCCAATGCGGCCTCCATCAACCAGGTGGTGAGCCACGCTCCGACCGTGGGTTGCCGTGCCGCCAGCCACGCGGCCCCGAGCGCCGTGATTCCCATGCCCACTCCGCCCCAACCGGGAACACCGGTGAACGAGGCGGAGCGCTCCATGGTTTCACGGATGAAGCGCAGGTTTTCAATGGCATGATCGCGCGGTGCAGGAGCCTTCCGGGAACGAGCGCGACGCGGGCGGTCGGGAAACATGAGTTGCAGCCTAACGTAGGCGATTGTTCTTGTCAAGTACTTTGTTTTGCAAAGTCGATGCCGCTATCCTGAAGGGGATTTCGCTGCCAGTTCATTGTTTGTACTGTCCCTCTCTCAGCGACGGCCGACAACGGGGGGGTGGGAATAGCCTGCTAAGCAGAACCGGCCTCTCGGGCGACTCGCGGTTCCTGACAGTTTTCGACACACACTGGCACAATGTACACATGAAGCGTACAGATCTTGTGCTTGACGAGGAGATTCTTCGGGAAGCGACCCGCGTTCTCGGGGCCAAGACCTAGTCTGGCGCCGTGAACCAGGCGATGGAAGAAGTCATTCGCATCCGCAAGATCCAGAGCTTAGTTAGGGGAGTTTTTTGGGAAGGGCCTCTGGAAGGGTGATCTTGCTCGGCTGCGCCGGGACAAGGCTACCCGCTGGCCTCGCCGCGACTGTTAATCGGCAAGGATTCCACGTCTTATTCCTCCCCTTCCACTCTGTAGTACGCACTACGACATGCATCCCGTCGAAGATTCTACGCACGAATCCGAGTATCGGCGACTGCGTGTCTGCCCCGAGCGAGCGGAGAATCAATAACGGGGAGCCGATGTCCACGAGCTTTTTGATGACTCGGCTGGGCGAAGAGATTCGGGAGACTCCACCCCTGCGCCGGCATGCCAAGTGGGCACGGATTGGAGCAGCGGGAAATCGACCCAGGCTCAGCCCTTTCCCCCTCCTGGGTTGGCCAGGGTCGGTGATGATCTGCTGCTCCAATCCTCCAGTCGCCACCCGGACTTCGCGGTGACGTGTTCTCTCTCGAGGAAGTCAGCGCTTATCGGCCAGATGTGTCCTTTAACGGACGTCATTCCGAAGTTCTCCAGGAACTCGGATCTCTGTGTTCCGCAGTGCTTGCTGACTCCCCTAAGGTCCCCACCTTTACCCTACCAAACCACCAGATAGCGAACACAGAACCGCAGATCCTAGCAGTAGTGTTAACTCCACAAAAGTATTTCACTCAGGCGCTTGCTCTTGGTGAAAGCGACCTGCCGCCGAGGAGAAGCGGAGAGCGAAGGACCTTCCTTGGAGGGCACGCAAAAGCTTGAAGTACAGGGTCGTTCCCATCCCAACAGCTTTGACTTATTTAAATCGCTCGTCCAGAATGTTTGCTATGAAGCCGGGATCTATCCGCACGAGCATCGATCTGCCGCGGAAACCGCACCGTCGCCTCCACGAGGCTGTTGAGCGTAAAGGCTGCTCGGCCCGGCAGCTCATCCTCGCAAGCATCGAGCAGGCTGTCGTACAAGCTGAACCAGCCGGCCCTCGGCGGCGGTGGAGCTTGGATCCTCCGCTGATTGCTATCGTTGGTCGACGAGTCGAGATTCCCAGCGAACAGATCTATGACCTCATTGAGATTCCCTGATGTCAACGTGTGGCTGACGGTGGCCACGCCCGAACACGTCCATCACATGGTCGGACGTCCTGGCCCCAAGCTGGGGACGGACGCCTACCTGTTGGCCTTCGCCAGGGTCGTCGAGGGAACTGTAATCATTCTCGACTTGCCGTTAGGCGGCCGTGGCTCGCTGCCTGCTGCTTGAGGCCGGAGGGGAGCATGACAAACGCTATCAGTCGGAGGGTCAGAATGAAGGCGAACTTCCTCGTCGTGGCAGCAATGTTGGTGGCGCTGGGTGTAAGCCTCCTGGGCGTAAAGGAGCGACCTCGAGCGGAAGCCGAATCACAGGATCCAAAGTTCGTGCAAGGTAGTGAGCTGGTTCGGCCGGAAGGGTATCGCGAGTGGATCTACCTGAGCTCAGGGCTTGGGATGAATTATTCGACGCGAAGCCAGCCGGGCGAGCCGCAATTCACCAATGTTTTCGTTACGCCCGAGGCCTACCGCCAGTTCATGAGATCGGCCACGTGGCCAGAGAAGACCATGTTTGTCTTAGAGGAACGCGACTCCTCCACTAAGGGTTCCATCAACACAGGAGGTCACTTTCAGACGAAACTCACAGGGCTCGTTGCCGAAGTCAAAGATGGGTCGCGGTTTCCTGAAAAGTGGGCCTTCTTCTCTTTCACGGACGCTCAAGGCAAGCTCAAGGACACTGCCAAGGCCCTACCCAGGAGCGGTTGCTGGACTTGCCACAATGCTCACGGCGCGGTGGACAACACCTTTGTCCAGTTTTATCCGACCCTCAGAGAGGTTGCTCAGGGCAAAGGAACATTCAGGGAGGAGAGTCCGAAGGGGGAAGCCAAGTAATACACTTTCTCGTTATTTGCGCGACCGTGAACTGAGACGCGGAAAGCGAGCAGGATCAGAACGAAATTCGGGACTCCTGTTTGTAGCCCGGGCGAGACGCCCGCGCTACGTGAGGGGTGCCGAAATTATGAATGCGTCTTCCTGGCGAGGTGAATTTCATGGCTGATGAATCCAAGACACTCTTCGACGCGGTCGTAGTAGGTTCAGGCGCCTCGGGGGGATGGGCGTGCAAGCGTTTGACGGAGGCGGGGTTGAAGGTGGCTCTGGTGGACTGCGGCCGCCCCCAGTCGGACAAGAACTTCAAAGAGCACATGCCAGCCTTCCAATTGAAGTATCGCGACCGGGCGCCGGAGATAGTCAAGAAGACCCGCCCGGTGCAGTCGCAGCTGGGCGCTTGCAACGAGTACACTTACGATTGGTTCTGTAACGATCTGGAAGAGCCCTACACCACTTCCAAGGACATGCCATTCAGTTGGCAGGGCCGCCTGCGGATTACCGGCGGTCGCACGAATGTCTGGGGCCGGGTGAGTCTTCGCCTGAGTGACCTCGACCTGAAAGCGGCTTCGTTCGACGGTTACGGCGAGGACTGGCCCTTGAGCTACAAAGATCTGGCACCGTATTACGACCTTGTGGAAGAGTATGTCGGCGTGGCCGGTCGCGCCGAAGGTTGGGAGTACCTGCCGGATGGGAAGTTCCAGCCCGACATGGGCTTGACCTGCGCGGAGACGAAGCTGCGCAACAGCGTGAAGGAAAAGCTCGGTTGGCTCGTCACACCGACCCGCACGGCAAACCTCACCCGACCCATCAACGGCCGCGCTGCCTGCCACTATTGCGGCCCCTGCGATCGGGGCTGCGTGACGCACTCCTACTTTAACTCCGCTTTCACTACCGTTGCTGATGCACTCCAGACCGGAAGGCTGACGCACATTAACTACGCCATGGGTTACAAGGTGCTGATGGATACGGACCGCAACCGCGCCAAGAGCGTGCTCTACATCGACCGTAACACGCGGCAGCCCAGGGAGGTTTACGGCCGCTCGGTAGTTTTATGCGCACAGTCCCTCGAGTCCGTCCGCATCCTCCTCAATTCGGCGAATCAGCAGTATCCCAACGGCCTGGTCAACTCGAGTGGCGTGTTAGGCCACTATTTGATGGATCATTTCTGGGTGGCCGGGGGGGCTATGGGCGAGTTTCCGGACCTTCCGGGCAATCTCAACATCAACGGGCCCAACCGGCCTTGCGGGATTTACATCGCTCGCTTCCGCAACCTG
The DNA here is from genome assembly GCA_035490955.1 of Terriglobia bacterium. Taxonomy (GTDB): domain Bacteria; phylum Acidobacteriota; class Terriglobia; order UBA7540; family UBA7540; genus DATJKY01. The sequence continues at coordinate 6,920 of DATJKY010000868.1, forward strand.
CCGGGGAAGCCGCAGTCCAAGAACTTTCTGCGAGGTTACGGCTACGAGGGAGGGGGCGGGACGGACTTCAACTGGCAGGCCAAGGGCTTCGGCGATGCTTACAAGAAGGGCTTGTTCGACCCCATCACCACCGTGGGCATGGCCGGATTCGGGGAGTGCCTGCCGCGCTGGGAGAACTACGTGGAGATCAACTCCAACGTGGTCGACACGTACGGCATTCCCGTCCTCAACGTCCACATGACCTACGGCGACAACGAACGCGCCATGGCTTATGACATGCGGGATTCCGCCGTCCAAATGCTGGAGGCGGCGGGAGCCAAGAACCTCCGACCCTTTGTTGTGCCGGACCGCGTGCCCGGCTTTGCTATCCACGAGGTAGGCATCGCCCGCATGGGGAAGGATCCCAAGAAATCCGTGCTCAACCAGTTCCAGCAGACACACGACATCAAGAATCTGTTTGTCTGTGACGGCGCAGGTTTTACCTCCACCGCCTGCCAGAATCCGACGTTGACTATCATGACGCTGTGCGTCCGCTCGATGGATTACCTGATGGGTGAGATGAAACGGGGTAACATCTAAAATCAAGCCCGTTCGCGCGCTTCCCTGGTGTCACGATAAACCTCTTCACGAATGATCCGTTCGGTAGCCTCGCTGAGGTACTCATCAAGTGCCTCCTTGATCTCCAAGTACTCCGGCCAAAGTGTCCTGTCGACAAAGGATTCTGGAACCCTCACCATGACCGTCGTGTAACGCTGGCGCACGTAGCGATAGGGTTCCAGACCATAGCGGCGGCACAGGGCTGTGAACAAGCGCCTCTGCCAGCGATCAGGGAGCGCGAACCGCATCTCTACCGGCTGCTCGGTTTGCGCCATGGCGGCGAGAGCTTTCTTCACCCTCAGCAGCGCCGCCGCCGCCGCACTGCGCTCGCCGGTGGTCTTGGCGCCCTCGAACAGAGCGGAGATCTTGCGCAGTTTCTCACGGAGGCCTTGTTCTGTGATCATTCAAACTGAAAAATAAGGTCTGCTTTTGCTAGACGGAGTACGAGACGTCCTCGTCTGTTGCGACTTCCGGTAGCGCGTTCGTCGCCGAGACCGCGACAGAGGACTTGTTCCCGCGTCGCATGCCCACGATGCCCGTGCGCACCATTTCCAGTACACCATAGGGGCGAAGCACTTCCAGCAGCCCATCAATCTTGTCTTCGGCGCCGGTGATTTCGATGGTCAGCGATTCCGGCGCAACATCCACCACGCGCGCCCGGAACACGCTTGCCAGCTCCAGCACGTGGGAGCGCGCCTCGTGCGTCGCCGCCACTTTGATCATTGCCAGGTCGCGGACGATTGCCGCTTCGTTGGTAATATTGTCCACCAGCAGTACGTTCACCAGCTTGTACAGGTTGGCCTCAATGCGGCGCGCCTGATCGCGGTCGGCATCTACCGTAATGGTCATCCGCGAAACCTCGGGCTTTTCCGTGCGCCCCACTGTCAGCGAGTCGATGTTAAAGGCTCGGCGGCGAAACAGAGATGCTACCCGGGTCAGCACCCCCGGCTTGTTCTCGACGTATACAACAAATGTGTTCATCATGGATTCGAAACTCGAAATTGGAAATTTGAAAATGGAAACTCGAAAACCGAAAGTCGAAAATAGAAACCCAAATCGCAAATCATCCGTGAGGCTGTGCAGTTCGCCGGGGTTCTGCAGTTTCGAGTTTCGACTTTCGCTTTGCGAGTTTCGAAAATCATTCGTCTTCGGCAGTCTCAACAATCGCGCTGGGCCGCCGGATCATCTCGTGCAAGGACGCTCCGGCTGCCACCATCGGGTACACGGTATCTTCCTGCTCCACCTGGAAATCGATAAGCGCCGGGCCGAGGTGCTCGCGCGCCGACTGGACCGCGGGCACAACTTGTTGGCGTTCGGTAACCACGATAGCGCGGATCCCGTAGGCCTCTGCCAGTTTGGCAAAATTCGGATTCAGCAGCGGCGTTGCCTGGTAGTTACGCTCGTAGAAGAACTCCTGCCACTGGCGCACCATGCCCAGGTAGCCGTTGTTGATAACGGCGATGTGAATCTTCAAATCCTCCTGCACCACGGTAGCGAGTTCGGACATCGTCATTTGGAATCCCCCGTCGCCCGCCACTACCCACACCTCTGCCTCCGGGCGCGCCACCTTCGCCCCGATGGCCGCGGGCAAGGCAAAGCCCATCGTTCCCAGGCCCCCGGAGGTGATGAGCGAACGCGGATCCTCGTGCTTGTAATACTGCGCCTCCCACATCTGGTGCTGACCTACATCGGTCACCACCACGGCGTTACCGCCGCGAGTTTCCCGCCACAGGTCATTGATGACGTGTGCGGCGTAGAGGTGTCCGCTGTCAGGCAGGTTCTGGATGTCGCGCACCGCGGAGTCGCCTTTAAGGCGGTCGATGTAGTCCAGCCACTCGCTGCGATGGATCGACTCGACGTGGGGTAACAGTTCGCGCAGGACAACACGCAGGTCGCCAATGAGGGCGACGTCGACCTTCACGTTCTTGTTGATTTCGGTGGGATCGATGTCGACGTGGATCTTCTTGGCGTTAGGGGCGTAGGTCTTCAGGTGACCGGTGACGCGGTCATCGAAGCGCATTCCGAGCGCCAGCAGCAGGTCTGCTTCTTGAATCGCGTGGTTCACCCACGCTTCGCCATGCATGCCCATCATGCCGAGGTTCAGCGGGTGAGAAGCGGGAAACGCCCCCAGACCCAACAGGGTGAGCGCCACTGGAATGCCAGCGCCCTCCGCCACTTCGCGAACTTCGCGCATCGCGCCCGAGATCAGGATGCCGTGACCGGCGAGGATCACGGGCCGCTTCGCGTTGTGGATCAGTTCTATCGCCTGCGCGTACTCCTCAGCCGCGGGTGAGAGGTCAGGGCGGTAGCCCGGCAGTTGCGGCTGTGCGGCCTCCCAGTCGAACTCACACGAGGACTGCTGCGCGTCTTTCGTAATGTCGACCAGGACCGGGCCCGGACGTCCGGAGCGGGCCACGTAGAAGGCTTCGCGCAAGGTGCGAGCCAATTCATCGGCGTGCGTCACCAGATAATTATGCTTGGTGATAGGCAGAGTGATGCCGGTAATATCGGTCTCCTGAAAGGCATCGGAGCCGATCAGCTTGCTGCCTACTTGGCCGGTAATGCAGACCATCGGTGAGGAGTCCATCATCGCGGTGGCGATGCCGGTAACCATGTTGGTGGCTCCCGGCCCCGAGGTGGCGATGGCAACCCCTACCCGGCCGCTGGCGCGGGCGTAGCCGTCCGCCATATGCGTGGCCCCCTGCTCGTGCCGCACCAGCACGTGATGGACGCTGCTATGCTTCAGGGCATCGTAAGCCGGCAGAATCGCGCCGCCGGGGTAGCCGAAGACGTGCTTCACGCCCTCGCGCTCCAGGCATTCCCATAGAATCTGCGCTCCGGTTTTCATCATGGCCTTCCACTTCCTTTCAAGGTTTATCTCTCAAGTCGCATCGGCTGCTGCTGGCCATCGAATGAGGTCAAGTGGCTCGCGGCCTGGTGGCTATTCATTGACAACGGTCGCGGACGTCATCGCGATCGACTTGTGGAAGCAGGTTTTCTCATTGTAAAACACGACCTTAATTCCAGGAACAGGATTATCAGCGAGATGCCGATCGATTTGCTTGTAGTACTCCTCCGTGTCCTACGAGGGCTGCTAAGACAGGTGCCCTACTCCGTGCTCCCGTCTCCGCTGCCCATCCTCCTGCATCCTCGCCCCACCGTCCAACTAACCGCTCCCGACTTAAGTCTCCCCTCGCCCCTTTGGGGGAGAGGGGTCGGGGGTGAGGGGGTTGGAGGGTGCTAGCGAGATTAGACCCCAGAGGAGACTGTCAGACTCACAGATCCTCCCCGAATGCGTTCGGCACTTTCGTATTTCATAACTTCATATTCTCGCCGAGCTACAGCTTCGAAGTCTTGTCTGGCTGATATGTATGCGCCCTGCTATCCCATAGGGTCGACCTGCAGAACCTGCTCGCAAACAAGCCAACACCTGGCCACGTGCCGGCATTGAGCCGGCCGTTACACCGGCATAAAACAGAAAGGGCCATCATCTTTACGTCGGATGATGGCCCTTTCAAAATCTTCATTTTTGGCTGCATCATCCGCTGCGTCCTGGTGGTGCAAGCACCAGGCCATAAATGGCCACACTAAGGACCAGCAGCGGAAGCAAACTGCTCTCTCGTGTCATTCGGTTCGGGTTGGCTGCGAATAGCATCTTAACCAAAACGACTCTCTATGTTGATAAACCCTTTTTGCAAAGAAGTCAAGGACGAATGCTAACAACAGTCGATGCGTTTCCTGCAATCGAGGTTGCTGTTTTCCTCGTCCGCCGAAATCTGATACATTAACGATTAATGCGATTTCTGGAAAAGTTGCGACCACTGGCGTTGCTGTTGTTGCGATGCGGCCTGGCGCTGGTGTTTGTCTATCACGGGTACCCGAAGCTTTTCGGAAAGACTGCAGTCTTCGTCTCGGCGTTTGCGCGTCTCGGGTTGCCACGGTCCTTCGTTTATATCGCCGGGGTAATAGAGCTGCTCGGAGGCCTGATGCTGATGCTCGGACTATATACGCCCGTGGCTGCTCTGCTCTTGGTGCTCGATATGGCCGCGGCGATGTGGAAGTACAACTTCAACGAAGGCATTTACGCCGTACGAGAATACGAGCTGCCGCTGGTGCTGGGTTTGGCCGCACTGGGGCTGGCCACAACGGGCGCGGGCCCATTTTCGCTCGACTATCTGATCTACCGAAACAAAAGGTAGGGGCGGTCATGGGATTTGCCACGGATGCTATACACGTAGGGCAGGAACCGGACCCCGCTACGGGGGCAATTATCGTGCCCATTTATCAGACCTCTACGTTCGTCCAGGAAGAACTTGGCAAGCACAAAGGCTACGAATATGCTCGCACGTCGAATCCCACGCGAGCCGCGCTGGAACGGAATCTCGCCGCTCTGGAAGGCGCGCCTTTCAGTTTTGCTTTCGCTTCCGGCATGGCGGCCATCAACTGTTTGATGAGCCTGCTCAAGTCTGGGGACCACGTTGTGGCCGGACAAAACCTCTATGGAGGTAGCTTTCGGCTGTTTGAGCGGGTGCTGAAGGATTTCGGGCTGACCTTCAGCTACGTCAATACCTGCCAACTGGAGGAAGTTGAAAGAGCCTTCCGTCCCAACACCCGCATGATCTTCATCGAGACGCCCACGAACCCGATCATGGAGATTACCGATATCGCTTCAACCGCCTCGCTGGCGCACTCGCACGGGACGCGGCTGGCGGTGGACAACACTTTTATGAGCCCTTATTTCCAGCGGCCCCTTGCGCTCGGGGCCGACTTTGTCGTGCACAGCACTACGAAGTATCTGAACGGGCACAGCGACGGCGTGGGAGGCGCCGTCATGCTGAACGACGACACGTTGGCGGACCGGCTAAAGTTCCTCCAAAACGCGGCCGGGGCCGTACTCGGTCCGTTCGACAGCTGGCTGGTCTTGCGCGGGGTCAAGACGCTCCCCGTGCGGATGCAGCAGCACAACAGGAACGGAATGGTTGTCGCCGAATTCCTCGAACATCTCTATCCCAAGATCAAGAAGGTTTACTATCCGGGTTTGCCGTCCCACCCCCAGCACGAACTGGCCAAGCGGCAGATGGCGGGCTTCGGGGGCATGATCTCCTTCGACACCGGCTCCTTGGAAAATGCCCGGAAGGTTCTCAAGTCCGTACGGCTGTGCTCCCTGGCGGAAAGCCTGGGCGGTGTCGAGACCCTTGTCTCTCACCCAGCGAGCATGACCCACGCCAGCGTGCCATCGGAAGAGCGGAATCGACGGGGGATCACCGACGGGTTGTTGCGGATCTCGGTGGGAATCGAGGAGGTGGAGGACATCATCGCGGACCTGGACCAGGCGCTTTCCACCGTCTAGCCTAGCTCTCCGGCGTACACGTCGCTCAATTCTGAGCTCCTTTCACCGAATCATCCACCCATTGCAGATACTCCGGTGAGCCATCGACGATCGGCAGGCAAACGATCTCCGGCGTGGTATAGCTGTGCAGTTTGAAAACGGCAGCCCTTAATTCGGAAAACAGCTCTCGCGTGCTCTTAATGAACATCAGAAACTCTTTTTCGACGGCTACCTTCCCTTGCCAGCGATAAACGGATTGTACAGGCGGGAGAATGTTCACGCAGGCGGCGAGCTTTGAGTCGACCAACTGCCGGGCAATTCTTTTGGCCTCCGTGAGCTTGTGGGATGATACTAGAATAACGACTTTGTTGGTCATAAGTCCTCCCTCGGAAAAACTGGAAAACGGAGCCGGTTCGGGGTGAGTGTCGATTTCCGCGTGCGGCCACGGATCAGCTTAAACGAAACTAAGTCGGGCCGGAAGTCGAATCTTGGACCTGTCGACAACCCGTTTACCCGTTCCGTTGCTTGCGGGCTTGACGGCAAAGATAGAATAGGAATGTTGATCGTTCGGCCAATGAGAAAGACGCGATCAGACCAAACCCAAAGGTATCGTGGAGCAATCCTCGCGCTCCTACTTGCCTGCGTGGCGCTGGTCGTTCACGAGATTTACGGTGAGCACGGCTACCTCGCCGTCCGTCGCGAGAGAAGAGAGTACGATTTACTCCAGCAAGAAATCCGCCGGCTCCAGGAGGAGAATCAACAACTGGAGAGGCGCATCGAGGCGCTGAAGGCTGACCCCAAGGCGATTGAGCGCCTCGCCCGCGACCAGATGCACATGGCCCGCCCTGGCGAACGCATCTACACCCTGCCGGAGAAGGATAAGGACCCCAAGTCACCAGACTCCGTGGCGAGTGAAAACAGCAACGCCAAACAATAAGAGTAGAGTCTGGAATCCCGGTCTTTGCCTGCTTATGTGGCTGGCAGGTCGCCTCTGGGCAGAATCAGCAGATACGTTGGCGCGCGGCTTTCACGAGCTGCCGGGTTACGCCAATGCCGCGAGTGTGGGTGACACTGGTTGAACGGAACTGTCAGCAAAGACGATTGGGGTAACTTGCAAGCAGTTTAGTCAGTTCATGCTCTGGGATACTGAGAGCGCTTGGTGAGGGCACCGAGTCGTCGCTGCTTTTGCAGGCTCAGTAATCGCCGGCTCCAGCTTCGGCCCCTTCCACGCATGCCTCCACTACCGGCGGCCGCATCGCCAACAGAGTCTTGGCAAAGCTCTCTGGGTATAGTTTCTCTGGCAATCGGACGCCCGCCAGGGCTTCTTCGTACGTGGTCCCGACGCCACTCCTCGCTCCTTTTACCCCAACTGCGTAAGCAATAAATTCATTCAAATGCTTTTCCACTACGATTCTAATCTGGCGCATGAATAAGTCCTCGCTCATCTCTCCGCTGACGCTGAAGCATTTAATTCGCCGCTTGGTCTCGATGTCACCGGGCTTAACAGGTGTCAGCTCCTCTTCTCATTAACCTAACCATCGCGGGTTGTGGTAGGTCCCGTCAAAGTCGTGATTCGTCCTGAAGAGTGCGAATCGGCCCTGGGCGGCCACCATAAACAAGGAGGTGTCTAGCAACGGGATGCCAACTCCGATGCCCGCAATGGTCCTCGCGATCTTACCCAGAAACATCCTTCGGGAGTGTCTGTACGGATTCAAGCAACCCTCCAAAGTGTGGGTTCTTGAACTGAATGTTTACCTTGGGGCTTTGGTCGACCGACTCCACCATGCATCATACACGACGCCCGAGCGCGGCCGCAAGATTTTTTTCGACGACCCGGCTCGACGATCAGTATGTAGCTGAGGGCAAAGCAGAAAAATACTCTTGCCAAGCAACCCGCAATCTCTCTTTCGTCTTGTTAAGGTCAGGCCGAGAACAGCGCCGCATCTTAGCGATACAGCTCCTTGCTGAGCGCGAGGGCGAAACGCGGACGTACTTACCACTCCTCCGCCAGCTCGCCCGCGGGGAGCAGAAGTGCCGCGGCCCCGAGCACGCCAACGTTCCTCTGAAGCTTGGCGGGGAGGATGGGCGTCTTTGCGGCAAACTCGCGGTTGATCGTGTACTTGGGTATCGTCTCGCGTATCTTGTCGAAAAGGGGCTTGCCAATTCGGGAGACACCTCCGCCGATCACGATCGCTTCTGGGTCGAGCACCGTGATCATGCCGGCAAGCCAGACGCCAAGGTAAAAGCCTGATTCGTCGACAATGGCCTTCGCGACGGGGTCACCCTTAGCGCGCGCCTCCTCGATCATCTGTGGATGGATGCGGCTTAAGTGACCTCCACACATGCCCCGCAACAGACTGGCCGCCGCGTGATCTTGTTCCAGAAACACACGCGCGCGTCGCGCCATACCTGGTCCTGCAGCTAGGGCCTCGATACAACCCAGGGTGCCGCATCCGCAGCGGTAGTGGCTGCGATAATCGATGCTGACGTGTCCGCCCTCTCCAGCCACGCCGTTCTTACCGTGATAAACCTTGCGATTGATGATGATTCCAGTTCCAATCCCCGTGCTGACCGTAACATAAAAGACGTGTCGGTATCCCACTGCCGCTCCGAAAACGGCTTCAGCAAGGCCCGCAGCGTTGGCATCGTTTTCCACTTTAGTCGGCAGCCTAAAGCGATCTTCGATCTTCCTCGCCAGTGGTAGGTTGATCCAGCCTGGCAGGTTTGGCGGGTTGAGAACCATGCCAGTTCGTGGGTTGACCGGACCCGGAGCGCAAAGCCCGATTCCGCTAAGTTCGTTTTTTCCCCCGGCTTGGCGAAGGAGGCGCTCAATAACGCGCAAGACTTGGCCGTAGCTTGTCTTGATGCCTTCGCCGGCGCGCGTCGGAACCGTCAAGGTTCCACCGACCAAGCGGCCCTTATGATTCACCAGCCCGCCCGCAATTTTCGTTCCTCCAATATCGATACCCGCGATCACTTGACCCATAGTTGCTCCCTGCCAACGTTGTCAACGTCCGCTGCCGCTCGTCGACCGAGACGGTTGATGATCCTGCTCGCAAACCCGGTTCTCGGAGGTCCTACAGTATATCCTACGGATCCCGGGATCAAGCAGTCGCAGAGCGTACCCCCAGGTCGGAAACCTGCTTGACCCTAAGCTCGCAGTTCTCTAAGATGACCGGCAGGGAGGACTACAGCAACTCCTCCGAAGAACTTATGGTTCGAGGTCGTCTATCAACCCGGCGAGGGCAGCCTGAGCCCGCCGAGGTCTTCATCCCTGACAAAATGTACTTCCGAATCGGTCAGGTGAGCGAACTTACCCACACGAAGGCTTACGTCCTTCGTTACTGGGAAACGGAGTTCCCCACTCTCCGGCCCACCAAAACCCGCTCGGGGCATCGCCTGTACCGGCGCAAGGACGTCGAAACTGTGTTGGAGATCAAGCGTCTGCTCTACCAGGAGGGTTTTACCATCGAAGGGGCGCGCAAGCAACTCGCCAGCGACTCCCGGTCCGAGGTCTCGGTTAAGCAGAAGCATCTGTTCGGTTCAACGCTCGACCGTGGGGAGGTGAAGGGCATCAAGCGTGAGCTGCAGTCAATCTTGACAATACTTTCGCGAAAATGCTAAAAGAGCAGTGACGAGTGAAGCGTGTCATGTGATAAGCAGGTGGTCCTGCCCATCACTTGTCACTGGTATTTACCACTGCTCTTGTTGTCGGGACGTGGCGCAGCCTGGTAGCGCACTTGCTTGGGGTGCAAGGGGTCGCCAGTTCAAATCTGGCCGTCCCGACCATCGAATCAGTGACCATTGGGGGATGACGAGTGCTCAGTAGGGCTTTCTGCTCGCCACTCGTCACTGGTTACTTGCCACTGTTCTTGTTGTCGGGGCGTAGCGTAGCCTGGTAGCGCGCTTGGTTCGGGACCAAGAGGTCGGAGGTTCAAATCCTCTCGCCCCGATTACTCCCCCGTGCTCGCAACTCGGAGGAATAAAACACTACCTAATTAAATCGAAAGTTCTAGCCAGGGCCGATTAAGCTACTGCCCTTGCGATTTGTTGATGCCTTGGTTGAGGCCTGCCATTTTACGGGGGGCGTTGTAGACTTTGCTGGAAGACCAAGATGGACGCTCGCTCTACGACCTCTACGACAGAGCGAGCGCCCAGGAACCTTAAGGCAGTGCGGTTGCAGAGGAGCGCCTTCTCAAACTGTGCGGACAGTCCAGAAGTCGGAAGCCAAATTGGGATCCAGCAGGTAAGTGTAAGGCATGGTGCAGTAGCCGTTCATTCCCCACCCCGTTCCCCACGAGTTGCGGACGATGAAGCGTTGCTGGGCGTCGTCGTAGCCAACGGCGCAGACGGCATGTCCTCCAAGAACGGCTTCGCTGGGACTGGGCATGGGAACAATGCCGGTCTTGGCGACGTCGGGACTCTCAAAGCTCTCGTACACGGTGAACCCGAAGACGAAGGGGTAGCCGCTCGCGAGACAGCCCTTCAGTTGGTTGGCAACCTGGGTCAGGCGGAGGTAGTTCGTCGCTTTGTCCTTGGCCGCGTCTTTGTAGGCTAGCGTTGAGGGCTTGACGGCGAACTTGGAAATGTTGTAGGGCCACACCTTCTCAGGGCAGATCCCTTGCTTGGCCACCGTCTTGACCCCGTCGCGCAATTGGGCTCCGCTGTCACTTGTCACCGTACCCTCGATCACTCGCTCGTTATAGTAGATGAAAAGGCGTGAAGGAGTGGAGTGCCCGTTCTTGTGCTCCTTGATCTCGTCGAACTGCAGTGCCCCGGCAATGGCGTTGGCGGTGCAACTGCCT
>DATJKY010000869.1:0-3843 GCA_035490955.1 Terriglobia bacterium
GGCTGGTACGCCTGAGTACATGTCGCCCGAGCAGATGACGGGCGCGCCGCTCGACCATCGCTCGGACCTGTTTTCTTTCGGCATCATCCTCTGTGAGCTACTGACTGGCAAGCATCCTTTTCAGCGCAACTCGAAGCTCGAAACGATGATGGCGATTTTGCGCGACCCACCCGATTTGGCGGTTACGGGCAACGCAGGATTGTCGCCAGGCCAGATGGTGCTGGTCCGTCGGCTGCTCGCCAAGTCGCCGGCCGAGCGCTATCAATCGATGCGTGAGGTTCGTGACGATCTGGCCAGGCTGGCAAGTTCATCTGCCGTAGCCGCCGAACCCAAGGAAGCATCCACGCCGTCGATCCCCTTGATTGGCCGCGACATGCGCTACCAGGGCGCGAGCGAGATCCGCGCCGATCTGAAGCGCCTGAAGCGCGACACGGATTCGGGGCGCAGAGCGGGCGTCTCGCCCAGTGTCCCTGGGGCGTCCCGCCCCAGGCAAGAGACGGAACACGGGCAGGATGCCCTGGCCACAACGGGCGATACGCCGGCGCCACGGCGCTGGGTGCTTTGGCTGCCCGGATCGCTGGCGGTGATTGTGGCCGGACTGGCGGCGGCCTGGTTGCTTCTGCGCCGTCCCCCCCAGCCTTTGGGCGAGTTAACGCAGAAACGCCTGACGTTCAACTCTAGCCAGAACCCTGTCGTTAGCAATGCCATTTCTCCCGATGGCAAGTACCTCGCTTACTCCGATCCGGCAGGGATTCACGTCAAGCTAATCTCAACCGGCGAAGAGCGGCTGATCCCAAGACCTGCCGGAGTTCCCGCTGATGCCGAGTGGCATGTTGAATCCTGGTTTCCGGACGGCACACAATTGCTCGCTGACACATATGAATCTGGCGGGCAGGGAAGCATGTGGACGATCTCGGTGCTGGGGCAATCTCCACGCGAGCTTCACGAGGGCCTGGCGTTTGCAGGCGGGGTTTCGCCGGATGGCACGCGGATCGCCTTCAATCCCCAGCCCGGACCCTCGGGTGACGTTCGAGAAATCTGGGTGATGGGCATCCAGGGAGATAACCCGCAAAAAGTCCTTGCAGTGGGAGAACACGAAGTCTTCAATGGTGTACGCTGGTCGCCGGACGGACAGCGCCTGGCCTACATTAGGGTGCAGCGGACTTCCGAAGGGTACCAGACGTCGCTCGAAACCTGCGACGTGAAGGGGGAGAACCGAACGGCGATTGTGTCTAATTCCCGCCCATTTGTGGTCGATTTTTGCTGGCTTCCGGACGGGCGAGTGGTGTACTCGCAGGCGGAGGAGGAATTTGTACGCTACGGCTCGGATCACGACAACCTTTGGCAGGTCCGCGTCAATGGTCACGCGGGCACGCCCATCGATAAACCGAGACGAATCACCCAGTGGGCGGGATCTAACATTGACTGGTTGAGTGCAAGTGCGGATGGGAAGCGGATGACGCTCAAAAAGGGGACGTATCAGGTGCAGACCTACCTGGGCGAGCTCGCAGCAGGAGGGACGCGCATGAGTCCCCCTCGGCGGCTGACCAATGACGAAGCCTATGACTCGCCCACTGCCTGGACCCCGGACAGCAAAGCGGTGTTGTTTGAGTCCCAGCGCAACGGCACATGGGGCATCTTTAAGCAGCAAATCAGCCAGGATACGGTCGAGCCTGTGGTGACAGGACCGCGAGACGCCCTCGGTCCGCGCCTCAGCGCCGATGGCACCTGGATACTTTACGAGGAGCGTCCGAAAGCAGCAGCCGGCCCCTCAGCTCCGGGCCGCCTGATGCGCATTCCTGCGAGCGGTGGCGTCCCTGAGTTTGTGCTGGAAGCGCGGAATGTTATCGAGGACAGCTGCGCCACGGCCCCGGCCAGCCTCTGCGTTGTGACGGAGGCGAGCCAAGATAACAAACAGTTCATACTCACGGCATTCGACCCCCTGAGGGGCAGAGGCAAAGTGCTTCGGACCATACAGAAAGACCCCACAGCTAACTTCGGCGGAAAAATCTCTCCCGACGGGACTACCTTTGCGCTTTCGCGAGGTGGCGACGCCGAGATTCGCATACGCTTGCTCTCACTCTCAGGCGGTCCCGATCGCGAATTTACGGTGAGGGGTTGGCCCGGCTTGACGGGCCTCGACTGGTCCCCTGACGGAAAGGGGCTCTATTGCGGTTCCGTCTCGCCCCTACGTCGCACTCTCCTCTATGTAGATCTGAAGGGGAATGCAAGGGTGCTGTGGGAGTACAAAGCAGCGGGCAGCGGTAACATTTGGGGAGTGCCTTCGCCCGACGGCCGCTACCTTGCCATACTGGGCACCACCTCCAATAGCAACGTGTGGATGCTGGAAGGCTTCTGACCGGCACGATGGTCTAAAACGTGAACCCTTCGAACGGAAACCGTCACAGGAACCGAGACACCCGGGTGGATCTCCCTGAGAACTGTCCGCCTTCACTCTCGGCGGAACGTTGTCGCTGCCAAGGCGTCAGCGGCTGCATGCGCGGGCGGCCGATGGCGCGGGTATACGCAGCCAGTATCGACCGCACGTCTCCGCCCTGGCGCATCATCTGTACCAGGCGAGACTGCAATCACCTCGATTTTCCCGTGCGGACTGCCGCGGGGATCGCAGCGGCCTGCGCCGGCAACTGGATGCGTGCCAAGGCGCACCATCGCGCCGCAATTACGCGCATGGAGGCCGTGCCCTACCTTACGCCACAGCCGATCGCCCGCTACTGGTATGCGGACATGCTTGCTGAGCGCGGAGGCGCTGGCGACGTCGAGGCTGCCAAAGCGATGCTGAACGAGTCCATCACCGCGAGCGATAAAATCGGCCTTGCACTTTATGCTCGGCTGGCGAGGCAGAGGCTGGCGCGAATCGCATAAGGACTTCGGACCAGGTGCCGCTGAGGAGGCAAATGATCGTCGGAGCAAGAACCAAGCAACTTAGCTGAAAACCCTGCTAATCGCTGCATCGTGCTCATTTGGCATTGGTTGCTTGGATTGCGCCAGTGTTGTCGGCTACTCGGAAGCTGGCTCACACCCTCCGCGGACGACTCCTCCCTTGTCGGCTAGTGTTTACCCACGGTCACGGGGCGGTCGGTTTGGGTCGAACAATGGGCTTTCTTTACTAGCGAAAATCGAGGCGGTTTGCGCCAACGCAGCGGAGGTGCACCAAAAGGCCAAATCCGCCCGTAATGCTTTCGATCACCTGAGAATCACCGGTGGGATGGGGGTTTTCCAGGAATCGGCGGCGGCGCCACCTGTAAACCCTACGCCGTACACACGACCAATTTATCGACTGCCACTTTCCAGAAAGCGGACTTGATCGGCATAGGGGCGGCGGTCACCGCCGACCCCTGCCACACCACCGTGCATCGGGTCCGTACACGGCGGTTCGAGTCGGTTACGCTAGCATCCGTCGATCAAGGTTGGAGAGGGGGCCCACAAAAGCCCGCCCTGAGCGCAGCGATGGGGGCGCCCTTACAAGATACGCCAACCGCCTCGATCGATCCCGCACACCTCACCAGCCCCGGAATGGCGAAGGGCACTGCGGCCTATATGTCTCCGAAGCAGGCGCGGGGTGAAAAGCTGGACGCGCGCACGGACCTGTTCAGCTTCGGCGCGGTGCTCTACGAAATGGCGAGGGGTTGACCGGCCTTCACCGGGGGCAGCACACCACTGATCTTTGACGCCATCTTGAACCGCCCTTGCGATGGAGAGTGGAAACATTTCGAAAAATTTCTCTTGCATTACTTTCGCGATGGTGCTATGGTTTGATGTTGCCAGCGGGAGTTCGGGCACTCTAGGGGTGCTGGCATAAACTGGAGGATGATACGAAAAGGG
>DATJKY010000870.1:0-4765 GCA_035490955.1 Terriglobia bacterium
CTCACCTCTCACTCAGATCAACAGGTCGAACGTCCAAGAGCTGAAGGTAGCCTGGGTCTATCACACTGGCGACGTCTCGGACGGCACCAAACATCCGCGCAAAAGTGCGTTCGAGACTACGCCAATTATGGTGGATGGCACGCTGTATTTCAGCACTGCGTTCAATCGCGTGCTTGCCCTCGACCCGGAAACTGGCGCCGAACGATGGAGTTACGATCCTAAGATTGATTTGGACGGCCGTTACTCAGAGGGTCTCATCAACAGAGGGGTTTCCAGTTGGGCCGACGGCCGGCCGGGCAGCCTGTACAAGCGACGCATCTTTATCGCCACGATCGACGCGCGACTGATTTGCCTGGACGCCGCATCCGGCAAGCCGTGCCCGGACTTCGGCGCGGCCGGAGAGGTCAACCTGAGGCAGGGAATCCAGAACATCATCCGGGAGGGGGAGTATGAGGAAACCTCACCGCCTGCGATCATCGACGACCTGGTGATCGTGGGCTCCAGTATCGCGGATAACGATCGGGTAGAGAGTCCAACCGGGGTTGTCCGTGCGCTCGATGCCCGCACCGGCGCGCTGCGCTGGACCTGGAACCCAATTCCGCAGGACCCCCGCGACCCCGCGGCGGAGACTTGGCAAGGGGAAAGCAGGTTGAAGACCGGAGCCGCAAACGCCTGGTCCGTCATCGTCACCGATGCGGAGCGCCATCTCGTGTTTGTCCCCACTGGAAGCGCGAGCCCCGACTACTATGGTGGTGAGCGAAAGGGCGATAACAAGTGGGCGAACTCCGTGGTCGCTCTCCACGCAGGGAACGGCAAACTCGCTTGGGGCTTTCAACTCGTTCACCATGACCTTTGGGATTACGATACCGCCTCACCGCCGCTCCTTACGACGCTCGTCCGCGAGGGGGTTAGGATTCCCGTGGTGGTTCAGGGTAACAAGACCGGCAATCTCTTCGTGCTCGAACGCGACACTGGTGCCCCGGTCTTCGCAGTCGTGGAGCGTCCGGTTCCGCAGAGCGACGTGCCCGGAGAACAGACGTCGCCGACGCAGCCGTATCCTGTCGCCCCCCCTCCCCTATCTCCTCAGCAGGTCAGTGTCGACGATGCCTGGGGGCTCACGCCCGAGGAACGCACCTCATGTCGCCAACGCATGCTGAAATTGGTGAACAAGGGACCTTTCACGCCGTCGACGGTGTCAGGTTCACTCATCTATCCGGGCAATATTGGGGGCATGAACTGGAGCGGCTACGCGTTTCACCCGGTCGAACAAATCCTGGTGACCAATACTCTCCGGGTCCCGTTTGAAGTGCACTTGATTCCGCGGGATCAGTATCTGCCTCTCGAGCAGGCGGCGAAAGCCGGTCAAATGCGAGCGGAGGTTTCTCCGCAACACGGCACACCTTACGGGATGAGCCGCGACGCCCTACTTTCCCCCGTACGGCCGATCCCGTGCATCGCGCCTCCTTGGAGTGTGTTAACGGCCGTGGACCTTGGCACTGGAAGGATTCGATGGGAGACGCCGCTGGGAACAACCGAGGGTTCGCTCCCTATCGATCCGCCTGCTCGCTACGGTTTGGCAGGCTTCGGAGGGCCGATCGTCACTGCCGGCGGTCTCGTATTCATAGGTTCGGCATGGGACGGTTATGTCCGGGCGTTCGATATCGAGACTGGAAATGAACTCTGGAAAGCACCGCTCCCCGCGCCCGGTGAGGCCACGCCGATGACTTATTGCGTGCGCTCGAACGGCAAGCAATTCCTGGTGATCGCCGCCGGTGGGCATGGCAAGCTTCCGATTAAGCTCGGAGACACGCTGGTGGCATTCGCACTGCCGTAACCGAGTCTCAAGTCACGGCAGTTTCGTGCAGACCGCGAGCCCATCCCGCAAGGGGACGATGGTGGTGAACAGCTTCGGTGAGCGATAAATCAGGCGGTTGAATTTCTGAATGGCGCGCGTTTCGAGATCCCCTGGCGGCGCCGGTCGCGCCACCCGCCCGTACCACAGGGCGTTGTCGGTTACAAGCAATCCGCCCGCGCGCACACGATCGACCGCTCGGCTCAGCGCATCGGGATACTGAGTCTTGTTTACGTCGTTGAAGATGAGATCGAACTGGCCCTCGGTGGCATCGAGCAGTGTCAGAGCGTCGCCTACCAGGATGCGAACGCGGCCAAGCACGCCGGCCTTCTTCAGGTAGGCCTCGGCCCGACCGGCGTTCGAGGGGTCGCCATCCGTGTAATAGACGATGCCCTTCGGCCCGACCGCGCGAGCCAGCCAGAGTGTGGAGTAGCCGATAGCCGAGCCCATTTCAAAGACGCGGCGCGCTCCAATCAGCCGCGCCAACTGATACAGCATGCGGCCGCACGCCGGCCCCACGATAGGTATGTCGCGGCGCGCCGCATAACCCTCCATCGCGCGCAGCACGGCATCACGCTTGGGGAGCAAAGAGTGCAGATACTTCGCGGTTTTGACTTCGAGAATTCCGCTCATGACCCGCTCCTAGACTGTCGACGGCTAGCTTAGCTAGCTAAGCTAACACAGCGTTTGGATTCTCTCCATTTTTTCAGCCCCTCCCTTGAACTGGAAGGTAAGAAAGAATCGCGGGCGACCGTCGGCGCTGGGCTGGTGCATCTCTGCCGCGATTTACTCGCACGTTCCAATTATACCGTACCCCCGAAAATGCAAGTGAGAATCTCCCGTTTGCAAATTTCCTCTCGTCTCATTGAGCTACTTCGTGCTGAATTTGGTGTGCGAAGTTCCTGGGGGATATGGTGGGTAGCCCGCGAGGGGCAGGTCCATGGCTGTGGACGGCGGCGTGTGCAAGGGGGGAACACGTGGGTGACGGCCAGAGCGATGCTTCTGAAGAACATGCCCGAAGCCAGCGTGAACCCCACCCCCGAGAATGAGCTGGGGAAAGAGGCCGAGACAGAGTTACTTCGGCAACTGGACGAGGGTTGCCACTTGGGGATGATCGTAGGTCGCCGGCTCTAATCCTAGCAAAACAAAGGACATTGCTTTTCCCAAGACCTAAACGGCTGGAACGATTTTGATTTGACCCACAAATAATGCTTGACATGTTGTATACAACAATATATTAATGGCGACGTGATGTACTCCAGGGTTATCTAACCCTGGAAGGCTGAAGTAGCCATAAGGCCATCGAAGGAGCTGTTATGACGCGATATCTAGCCTGGATACTTGTATGCATTTCGTTCACTTTGCCTCTTAGCGGCCAGCAAGTCACGACGGTTTCTGACATCTTCGTTGATTCGAACGGTGATCCCATCTCGGGGCCCGTTACCATCACCAGCGCCCGAACAATCACCAGCTCAGACGGATTTATTTTGGAGCCCGTCTCCCAGATGGTGATGCCCGACAACACCGGGCGCTTCACGGTGGACCTCGTGCCGAACATAGGCGCATCGCCATCGGGCACCTTCTACGACGTCACGTTCACATCGAATGGGCGGGAAATTAAAGAGCGCTGGGTGGTACGGCCATCAAGCACGCCGCTCACACGCAATGACGTGCGGGTCCCCGATTTTCCTCAGGTAAGCGACTGGCAACTACTTCCGCCGGAAGGCTGCAAGTTGCTCGATTTTATGCAATGGAAAGGCACGAAGTGGTCTTGTGCCAGCTCCACCACGGCGGCTCTCAAGACCGGACCAGATGGCGAGGTCCCCAATTCGCACCTGGCCCACCCGGCCAGTGGGACCGGGGCCTATGCACCAGCGAATGCCTCCTACTGGCTGAGAACTCCGAACGGAGCGCTGACGAACGCCACAGTCCTGAGCAAACTCGCGACGGGGCTGATTCTCAACACGAATACTACGGGAGTCCCAACCATCTATCCTGGCCATGGGTGCGGGTCAGGAAATGCAGTAACGGCGCTTGATCCAAGCGGGAATGTGACCTGCGCTCCCTTTATAGGCGGAACAGGCAACAACACCAGCTTTTTGCCGGTATGGACTGCAGCCAACACCTTGGGGCAGTCTTCCATTAGCACTAATATGGCCACTGGCCAAGCGAACTTGGCCCCCTTGGCTGGACATGATGCTCCAGCTTTTACAGCAAGTCCGTCTGTGGCAAGCCCCACATCTCCTGTCATCCAGGTTTTTGCGGATGCCGGCCGCACGGTTCCAGCACTCTGGATTGATCCAGTCACAGGCAGGAATCATTGGGCGGGCCAGCAATTGAATCTAGGGGGCGCGGCTACGCTCGGGAGCGGCAGTTTTCCAGCACTCATTTTGACGAACGGTGGCAACTCCACTTCTTGGACAAGTGGGACGGGAAGTCCAGCGTTGGCCTGCAACGCGGCGACGAACGGAAGCCTATACAGTCGGATCGACGGAATACGAGGCCAGACTCTCTACGTTTGCGAAGCGGGAACGTGGAACACGGTCAATACCACGCTCGGCCCCGCACTCCCCGCTGGCAGCGTAGCTCCGGCGCGGAAACTTACCGCACATCAAGTAATCGACCCCGCTCCCACTGCGACTGCTGCGCTCTCCCTGGCTTCCCGTAGTGTTCCGGCTCGTCAGGCGCAGTCGGCCACTTTACCCCCGACGACGACAGCTTCAACCGATCTTCGACGGCTTCATCACCCGGTCGGGCAGAAACCTTAGTGCCGACGAGACCGATGGAGGAGTGGATGCGATGCGCAGGAGACAGGGCGTGCGTTCTTCCCGGGCTTGAGTGGAACGGTGGACATTGCGTCTTGCACGCCCGTATAGAGGCAATGATCGAGGCCAGCTTGGATGCGTGGAGGTT
>DATJKY010000871.1:0-9534 GCA_035490955.1 Terriglobia bacterium
GTTTCGGGAAGACCTGCACCACGAACTCGCGGGCCTCGGCTCGGCCTTCGAGCTCGACCCAGTGGGAGTACCAAGCGGTGCCGAGCAAGCGTTTGCAGAGCGCTACCAGGAATGGCGGCGAAGTACGCCCTACCCTGATCTCGTGGCCGACGTCTTTTTGCGGGAACTGCGCGAGCCGCATTCCGGTCTGTTTCGTTTGAGTCTGGATACCGGGCAGTTCGAGGCTGTCGCCTGTCCCCCACGGTTGGCGGAGTTGTGTGGGGAATTGAGGTTGAAGCCGCCAGATCGGTTGGGCATTTTAGGCGCCGGGCACCCACCCTTTGCCTGGACGCTGGAGGGAAGCGTCCCAGCGCTGGTTCGCCCACTCCTTGAGGTACGGAAGAGCAGGGTGGAGGGCGGTCCCGACCTCGACGTTTCCGGTTACCTGGTGATCGAGTTGGACCGAATTTGCCTTCAGAAGCAGGTCTTCGCCGAACTGGCACAGCGATACTTTGGTAGTGCTTCTGGGCTGCTGTACCAAGTCGCGGTTTTAAGCAGCAATCAGGCCGCTCCAGTTTACGTTTCCGATCCGGTACCACCCAATCAGATCCTTACGGGCCACGATGCCATGATCCAGCTCTTTGGTCCTCGTCGCGAGGAGTACCTTGACAGGCGTGAGGCGAGAGGGCATGGAGTACGCGGAGGGCTTGGCCTCGGCCCGCCTCAACACCTTTCGCTATTTCCTCAAAATGGCCAGCTTGTGCAGAGGTTGCGATCACCTGTGGTCGTCGAGCGGCCGGAGCACGGACGCTGGCAACTCGTCGTCAAGCACCGCTCGGGATCCGTCGAGGACGCCGTGGCTGCCGGGCGGCGCAGAAATCTGGCGGTCAGCTTTGGAATTCTTTTGGTGCTTGCAGTGGGTATGGCGATGCTGGTCGTCTGGACGGGGCGAGCGCAGCGGCTGGCAGCGCTCCAAGTGGAGTTTGTCGCCGGAGTCTCGCATGAACTGCGCACTCCGTTGGCGGTAATCTCATCGGCAGCCGACAACCTGGCTGCCGGAGTCGTGGAAGCCAAAGAGCACGTAAAGCAGTACGGAGCGCTCATCGGAAGTGAAGTTCACCGACTCTCCGGCATGGTAGAGCAAATTTTGCTTTTCGCCTCAGGTGAGGCGAGGCAGCGGCCCTACGAAATTCGTCCTGTCGACGTTGGGGAAATCCTCGACCGGGTGCTGTCAGGAGCAGACTGCACGATCGATGCGGCCGACTTCACGGTGGACAAGCAGGTCCAGCCCGGCATGCCTCCGGCACTGGCCGACGCCGGCGCGCTCACGCAGTGCCTCCAGAATCTGATCAGCAATGCGCTAAAGTATGGGCGTGACAGGCGCTGGCTGGGAATTCGTGGGCAACTGGTTGAGACAAACCGGGGCCCTGAGATCGAGGTTCGCGTCGAGGACAAGGGGATGGGGATTGAGCGTGAGGACTTGACTCACATTTTTGAGCCCTTCTATCGAAGTCGGGCGGCAAAATCCGCCCAAATCCATGGCACTGGCTTGGGCCTCAGCTTGGCCAAGCGTATCACTGAAGCTATGGGCGGCAGACTAACCGTCAGCAGTGTTCCGGGAAGAGGCAGCGCTTTCACCCTGCGCGTCCCGGCCTGGATGGACGGAAGCGCCGCGCTGGATGGTACGACCTAACGTGGGTACGACAACAAAAGCTGAGGGTGAAGTGAATCGTACTCGGCGGAACTCCGGCCCCGGTGCAGAAGGTCCCGCTGCGAATGTCCTGCCTCCGGAGGCCGTTCAGGGGGCGGCGCTGAACGGGAAAATACTGCTAGTGGAGGATGAAGCAGGCTTGGTGGTTACCCTCGGTGACCGCTTGCGTAAGGAGGGTTATTGGGTGGAGGCCGCTCGGGATGGACGCCAGGGACTGGACCGAGCACTGAACGATCCCTTTGACCTCATCATCCTCGACCTCATGCTTCCCCAGAAGAGTGGTATCGACGTGTGTCGTGATCTTCGACAAAACGGTTTGGCTGTGCCGATTCTGATGCTCACGGCGCGCAGCCAGACCGTGGATAAGGTGCTTGGCTTGAAGATTGGCGCCGATGACTACGTCACCAAACCCTTCGACATGCTCGAGCTGTTGGCTCGCGTTGAAGCGCTGCTCCGACGAGCACCAAGCACGCCAGCATCCCTTGGGACCGTTCATCAGATCGGTCCGATTCGAGTTGACCTGCGACGCACCCAGGTACGGCGCGATCGGCAGCTTGTCGCTCTGTCAGCTCGCGAATTCCAGTTGTTACGCTACTTCATCGAGCACCGAGGCGCTACGCTCTCTCGCAGCGAACTGCTTGAGCAAGTGTGGGGGTACGGCTCCACAACAGGCACGCGCACCGTCGATGTTCACGTGGCAGGATTGCGCCAGAAGCTTGAGAGCGACCCCAAGCAGCCTCGGTTGATCCTGACCGTTTTGGGTCTCGGTTACAAGTTTGCGGGCTAAGCTATGCAGTGCCAACGCCGCCGAGATGTTAGGGCTGTCGCAAGGGAAGTTTTTGCTTCGGCTTAACGCTTCACGAGCAAACCCGCGCGGCTCCCTTCAGCTTCCAAATAGGCAGATGTTGCGAACTACTATTTCCATGCTGATTCTCTCCACGGTGCTCAACGCCCGATCCGTCCCGGGAAGCCTGCGTGGAAGAGTGACGGATGATTCCGGCGCGGCCGTTTCCGGGGCGGTGGTGGCAGCAATCACAGGACAAGGGCGAGTCAAGGTTGGCATCACCGATGCTCGGGGTAACTATGCTATCGGCGACTTGTCTCCAGGCAAGTATACGATATGGGCAGGAGGTAACGGCTTTTCTCTTTACGAAAACAGCAGTCTGGGCGTCAGAGCTGGCCGAGCTCAGACATTGGACATCCGCCTTCGACCGAGCCTGCAGGGTTCGAGTGCGGTGCCGCTGGAAATGGCTAGGGTGCGGGGTCTACCCTGACCGAACCGGTTTCGATCCGCGCCGCATTGCGGGAAAACCGGCGGCGTATGCAAGCTCTTGCAACTGCTTGGCTCTTGTCACCCGGCGGGCTCCTGACATAGAATTCCAGTGTGGCCAGCGACCACCAGAAGGCACCAGCAAGCGCCACAACTGACCAACTCGAACCGCCAAGCCCGTTTAGTGCTGAGCCCGTGGCACCGGCCGCGGATCAACTGAAATCGAGGCCCCAGAAACCCTTCACTACCCTCTCGGGCGTGCCGATTCAGCAGGTCTACACGTCCGCCGACCTTGCAGCCTTCGACTACGCCCGCGACCTAAATGATCCGGGCGAGTATCCTTTCACGCGCGGCATTCACCGCACGATGTACCGGGGCAGGCTCTGGACGATGCGGCAGTTTTCAGGCTTCGGCACCCCGGAGGACACTAACCAGCGGCTCCACTATCTGCTCGGTCAGGGTCAGACCGGCCTCTCCATCGCGTTCGATCTACCTACGTTGATGGGGTACGACAGTGACCACCGGCTGGCCGAGGGTGAAGTGGGCAAGTGCGGGGTGGCCATCTCTTCTCTGGCGGACATGGAAGTCCTGCTGCGCGGCCTGCCGCTTGAGCAGGTCACGACCTCGATGACGATCAATTCGCCCGCCGCCATTATTTGGGCGATGTACCTGGCTGTGGCGGAGAAGAACGGCGCCGACTGGAAAAAGATTTCCGGCACCACTCAAAACGATATTCTGAAAGAATACATCGCCCAGAAGGAGTACATCTTCCCGCCCGGGCCTTCGATGCGCCTGGTGGTGGATACAATCACTTTCGCCGCGCGCGAGGTGCCGCGCTGGAATCCCGTCTCCATTAGCGGCTACCACATTCGCGAAGCCGGCTCGACGGCGGTGCAGGAGCTGGCGTTTACCCTGCGTGACGGCATCGAGTACGTGGAATGGGTGATGCGAAGGGGTTGCGACGTGGACGAGTTTGCGCCCCGGCTCAGCTTCTTCTTCAACGCTCACAACGACCTCTTTGAGGAGGTCGCCAAATACCGTGCGGCGCGCAAGGTCTGGGCCCATGTGTGCCGGGAGCGCTTCGGCGCGAAGAACCCTCGCTCTTGGCTGTGCCGCTTCCATACCCAGACAGCGGGTTGTTCGCTGACCGCCCAGCAGCCTTACAACAACCTTGTCCGAACCACCCTCCAGGCGTTGGCGGGCGTGCTGGGAGGAACGCAGTCGTTGCACACCAACTCGCTCGACGAAGCCTGGGCCCTGCCCACCGAGTCGGCGGTGACTCTGGCTCTGCGCACTCAACAGGTGATCGCCCACGAGAGCGGCGTGATCAACACCGTCGATCCGCTCGGCGGGTCTTACTTCATGGAGAAGCTGACCCTGGAGACGGAGCGCGCCTGCTACGAATACTTCGATAAGATCGACGCACTGGGGGGCATGGTGGCTGCTATCGAGAAAGGCTTCCCTCAAAGGGAAATCCACGAAGCAGCCTATGCTTATCAAAGGCAGCTGGAGCGCAAAGAGAAATTGATCGTGGGTGTGAACGAGTTCGTGACCGAGGAGAAGCGGCCCATCGATATCCTGGTGATCGACGAGGGTGTAGCCGAGGCGCAGCGCCGCAAGCTGGCCGAACTGCGGAAGCAGCGCGACAACGCTCGCGTGCAGTCGAGTCTGGAGGCACTGGGATCGGCAGCAAGCACGGATAGAAACCTGATGCCTTTCATCCTCGAGTGTGTACGAAGGTACGCCACGCTGGGCGAAATGTGCGACGTTCTGCGGGGTGCGTTCGGGATATACGAGGAGCCGGCGTTCAGGTAGCGCGACAGGCTTAGCGCTAGGAGGACAAACAAGATGGCAACCAAGACGCTGCTGACAATTCAAGAGTTCGACCAGCTTGCGCTCCGGGAAGGCATCCAGTACGAACTGGACGAGGGGGAGCTTGTCACCATGACCGAACCCATGCCGCGGCACAACCTCGTACGGGATAAGGCCGCACGCTTTTTGGGTAATTTCGCCGACGAGCGAAAACTGGGCACGGTTTTCATCGAGACTGGGTATGAACTCTCGCCCGGAGTAGTCCGGATTCCTGATGTCTCCTTTGTTCCAGCGGAGCGTATGCGCGAGATCAACCTCGACCGGCGCATCCCGGGCGCGCCGGCGTTAGCCATAGAGGTGGTCTCACCCAATGACCTAGCCGAGGACCTCAACCGCAGAGTTGATCAGTATCTTGCTGCGGGATCGAAGGTGGTTTGGGTCATTTACCCCAAAGCGCGTGAAGTCCACATTTTTCGCGAGGGTGGTGTCACCGTGCTGCGCGGGACGGACGCCGTGTTGGAGGACCCGGAGATCCTTCCGGGATTCTCCCTGTCGCTGGCCGCGTTGTTTGAATAGCTTCTCGGCCACTGCCCAATGAATTTATGGATAAACGCATCCGAGTCCTGGTTGCGAAGCCCGGCCTCGATGGTCACGATCGTGGGGCCAAAATCGTTGCCCGCGCCCTGCGCGACGCCGGCATGGAAGTTATTTACACCGGCCTACGCCAGACGCCGGAGCAAATCGTCAGCGCCGCTGTGCAGGAAGACGTCGACGCCATTGGCATCTCCATACTTTCCGGCGCCCACAACACCATCATGCCGAGGATCTGCGAGCTGCTGCGCGCCCAGGGGATGAACGACGTCGCGGTGTTGGTGGGCGGCATTATCCCAGACGAAGACATTCCTGGCCTGAAGCAGGCGGGCGTGGCTGAAGTCTTCCAGCCCGGCGCGTCCACCGAGGACATCATCGAATTCATCCGCAACCACCTTCGGGAGAAGGCACCGCACAAATCTTAGAGTTCTGGCCCCTCTGAGTATGTCCGTCGCTCACATGGTTCCTCACAACGAGGGACATGGCTGTTCCACTGCTACGTCCACGCACCTCAAGGGTGGAATGCAGCCCTTCACCGTGGTTCCATGGACGCGCGCTCTCTCAGTGCGTTGCGGCAGCCGTGGCCAGCGCATCCTTGAAGTCTTCGACGTTCTTGGCATTGATGACTGCTGTTCCCGTGTCAATCACCCGCGGCAGCGGCGACGTAGGCGCGGTCCGCCAGTCCTGGAACTGGTGAACGACGTTGTGGTGGAGGTCATCCAGCAACCGCAGACCATAGAAGGCCATGCTATAGGGCTTCTGGGCGACGGTGGCGGCAATAACCCCTTTCGAGATCCATTCCAGAGTCTCGGGATTCGCGTCCATGGCGACCAGGGGGATCTTCCCGGCCATGCCCACCCTATCAAGCGCTTTGGCGGCACCCGGCCCACCCGAAGCTTCCAGGCAGAGAATGCCGTCCATCGGCGCTTTGTTTTGTAGCAAGGTGGAGAGGTTGTCCGCAGCGAGCTGCGAAACGCCGCTGTCGTTGACGATGTTGGTAATGTGAACGGAAGGATACTTCTTCAAGGCTTCTTGCACACCGCGCGCCCGCTCGTCGAGGTTGAACTGGCCGGGGATGGTAATCAGAACCAGCGAGCCGTGTCCGTGCATAAGTGCGGCAATTTGTTCAGCGCTTTCCACGCCCGCCCGGAAATTGTTGGTACCAATAAACAGCAGACGCTGGGAGGCAGGCGAGTCCGAGTCCACACAAATCACCGGGATGCCGGCCTGGACAGCGGTGTTGATAGCGTCCTTGAAGATTTCTGGGCGGGCAGGTGAAACCAGGATCCCCGTAGGGTGTGACGCTGCCGAATCCTGGAAAGCTTTCAGTTCCGCGTCCGGATCGTAACGGTCTGGACCAGTAAACTCCGCCTTGACCTTCAGCACCTTGGCAGAGTCCATGAAGCCTTCTTGCGCCCTTTCCCAATAGGGAAGTTTGACGTTAGCCGCCACGAAGACGTAGCGTTCAGTATCTTCATGGTAAGGCTTCTGACAGGAACCCAGCGTTGCTATCGCAATAAAAACCGCAAGGTAAAATGTACTTGAGCGTTTCATCGTGGGCCTCCCTTCGTTGGCTCGTCTTCCCAGAGGGATCACGCGCCACCCCAGAGAAACCGGCGTGAGCCCGGTGGGTTAGCGTGCAAAGCTTATCACAAAAGCGCCGACTGCAGGGGCGATTGCGGCGCGCGGCACAAGTACTTCCGGGTGTAATGTATATATGCGTATCTAAAAGTGAGTTACGTAACTTGATTATACCGAATTCTTGTGACGGCCTGGCGCCAACAGCAACGACAGCGCCGAAGCTGTCAGAAATCCGGCGCTGAGCGCTCCAAACGCAAACAAGAAGTTTCCGGTGCGCTGGTTGAGATACCCGACGGCCAGTGGCCCGAGATACCCGCCCAGGTTGCCCAGCGCGTTGATGAGTCCCATGGCGGAACCGGCAACGGAGCGGGGAAGCGTTTCCGTAGGTATGGCCCAGAAAGGGCCGAGTACGCCGTATGATCCTGCTCCAACCAGGGCAATCAGGCTAAACGACAAGGTTGGAGCATGCCCGCTCGCCAGCACGCTCGCGAGCAGAAGTAGCCCGCCCCAGGCAAGGGCGAAGGCAACGTGCGCGCGTCGCTCGCGGGTCCTATCCGAGTGCCTGGAAATCAGGACCATGCCTATTGCCGTCACGATGTAGGGAACAGCGAACAGGAATCCGACCTGCACCTTACTCATCTTCTTGGTGTTTTCCAGAGCAGTGGGTAACCAAAAGAGGTAACCATAATTTCCGCTGCTATCCAGACAGTAAATAACTACCATGAGAAGGACCTGAGGACGCCACAAAGCGCGCAGATATGACTCGGAAGAGGCAGGCTCGAGTTCACTCGATTCCCGGCGCAGCGTGCTTTCAAGGTGATCGCGTTCCTCGGCCGAGATCCATCGCGCCTGATGCGGGTGGTCGCTGATGCAGTACCACCAAACCGCCAGCCAGAGGAAGGGTAGAGCGCCTTCGGAGATCAACAGGATCCGCCAGCTCCACCGTCCCAGGATCCAGCCGGAAAGCGGCGAAGAGAAAATCACGGCGACGGGCAGGCACAACATCCAGTAAGCGTTGGCGCGCGCCCGCTCGGCGCGAGGGAACCAACTGGAAAGCAGCACCAGCGTCGCCGGCCAAACCCCGCCTTCGGCTACCCCCAGCAGAAGTCGCATCACCAAGAATTGACGCCACGTGCCGACCAGTCCAGTGGCGGCAGAGCAGAGTCCCCAGACCACGAGCAGGACGCTCACGAAGCGCTTGGCGCTCCAGCGATGCGCCAGATAGCCGCCGGGAATCTGCAACAGCAGGTATCCCCAAAAGAAGACGCCGGCTGCGGCGCCCGCCTGGGTGGGGCTCATGCGGAGATCGGCGCTCATGGACGGCAGTGCGAGCGAAATGTTTGTCCGGTCGACGAAAGCTATAGTGTACATAATGAAGGCGACTGGGATGATGCGCAGCCAGCGTTGTTGGGGCATAGACCAAGTTTCCAGCGCCGGTCTGCGGGTCCGCTTGACGATGGGCCTGCGATATCGGGAGTTGAACTAGGCGCCCAGTCGAGGACCCTAAACCTGAGGCCTCGAACCCTGCACTTCGTCCGGCGGCGAGATTATACCGCCGACCAATAGGGAAATGGTGAGGATTGACAAACTCCGACGGCCCGTGCTAGTTACATTCTTGGATTGGGGGGAAAGCGATGAATGTCGAAAAACTGCAGTCGGCGTGGGACCTGTTGAAAGAGGCCTACCAGTACCAGGCGGGCGGAGAGTACGACATGGCGGTAGAGCTCTACAAACGTTCTCTCGATCTCCACCCGACGGCGGAGGCTTACACCTTCCTGGGTTGGACTTATCACTTCCAAGGCCGGCTGGTGGAGGCCATCGAGGAGTGCAAGAAGGCGATCCAGATTGACCCGGAGTTCGGCAACCCCTACAACGATATCGGGGCTTACTTGATTGAGAAGAGCCAGTACGACGAGGCCATACCTTGGCTGGAACGGGCGCTGCAAGCGCGACGCTACGAGTCCTACCACTTTCCGCACTACAACCTGGGGCGTGTGTACGCGGCAAAGGAAATGTACGCCAGGGCCCGGCAGCACTTCGAGCAGGCCTTGCGGATGTGCCCCGACTACTCGCTGGCCCAGAACGCGCTGGAGGGCATCCGGCGGAAAGTCCAATAGCGACAGCCTGTCCTCGCGGCAGGAGCGGAAAGCCCCTCCGCTCCGGTCTTTACATACTCCGCTGGCCTAGATTAGGAGACCGATGCACCGGAGCAAGTGTTCAAAGCGCGGGTCAGACCGCAAGACATCAAATCGCGGCTCACGCTTGAGCCACACCAGCCACACGTCCCGCGCCACGTATTCCCTTTCCAGCCATTCAAACGCCGCTTCCTTCTCGCCCAGGCCGGTGTGGAGGAGCGCGAACCAGTAAGGGGAAACGTAGGCCTCCCTGGCGAGTTGCCGTAGTTCGTTGAGTATCTCGGTCGCTTCACGGCGGCGCCCCGCTCGCGCGTAAGCGTGCGCCATGGCGGCGAGAGGGACGGGATTCCTTCCCGAGCCGCTCACCGCCTTTTCAAATGCGGCGATGGATTCCTCATATTTGCCCATCTGTTCGTAGGCTAGGCCTAGAGTATGCTGGGCAGGGGTGAACAGCG
>DATJKY010000872.1:0-3420 GCA_035490955.1 Terriglobia bacterium
CTGTTGGCCACCCTGCCCATTAATCCCGGGAATCCACAGCTTTGCCTGCAACTCACCGGCTGCGGACCTTTCGGCGAAGACACCGTTTACACCACCAGCAGCGGCAGCAAAGTGTTCGGTACGCGTAATCCCTTATGGGAAACTCCTCCCATATCCCAAAATGTGCCCAACATCGGCGACAACACCTACGCGGCCACGATTGCCAATTCCACTTACAACGCCTTACAGGCAAGCCTCCGCTACACCACGAGCCGGCTCAACTTCCTTGCGGCCTACACTTACAGCAAGACGATGGATAACTCCTCCGGCTTCAACAACGAGCCTATCAACTTTATCAACCAGGACGCCAGCCGATCGCTTTCCAATTTCGATATCACCCACAACTTTGTGGTCAGTTACAACTACACGCTTCCCTTTGACAAGCTGGGCGGGAATCGCTGGCCACGGCTGCAACAGGGGTGGCAACTGGTGGGCATTACCCGTTTCACTACCGGTCAGCCCATTACCATGGCCGAAAGTGACGACGGCTCGCTGCTTGGCACCTTCGGATCAGGGATCGGTCCCGGTCTCGACGCACCCAATTATGTGGGGAACGCCTTTAACTTTACCAATCCGCGGTCAGCGCAGCCCTATTTCAACATCTCAGCTTTCACGCCGGAAACATTGGCCGTACTGGGTACTTCGAACAGGCGGTTCTTCCACGGACCGGGAATCAATAACTGGGATATCGGATTGCTCAAGGATCTGAAACTGACGGAGGGTACTTCGTTCCAGTTCCGCGCGGAGTTCTTCAACATCTTCAATCACGCCCAGTTTATGAACCCGGACGGTAACATCACCCACGGCGCGCCGCCGATTGGCACCTTCGGGCTGGTAAACAGTGCGCGCTCTCCAAGGATTGGCCAGTTTGCTATCAAATTCCAGTTCTGACCGGCGGGGATCAGTCTGTTGAGTGGGAGGAGCCGTTTCTGCCATGCCATCGGCTTCGGTTCAACGATGTGGGCCGCCATGAACCTGGCCCGCGCCTAGGACAGGGTGGAACGCAACCGGCCCACTCAGAATCGGAAACGGTGAATCGCAGACGCTTCATTCAGCTTTCGGCCGCCGCCTCGAGCGGCCTGCTTTTTGCTGGCGGCGAGACCGCAGCAGAAACTCACGTATGCCCTAGGTCCCACCCACCAGCTCGAATGCTCTACGCTTTTCGCCTGGAGGAATTGACTTCCTACAGTTGGGACATGCGGCTGGCGCTCACGACGTTGCAGGGAACCGTCAACCGCAACCAACCGCGTCTCTACCTGGCCCAGGACCGCTACGACGAGTTGTGGCTGGACTGGCTGAGGGAACGCGGCGATGTGGACGGAGTCCAATGGCTAGAAGTCGGTCAGGTTTTTGAACGTTTCCTGCCCGAAGTGAGTTGCGTGTTTGTGACAGATCCCGCCGTTCCGGCGAGCATCAACGTCGCCACCATGCTGGCGGCGGTCCACGGGGGATTGGTCGCCACGCCTGGTACGGCTCACCAGTACCACCTTTCTATGGGCGCTCCGCCCGACTCCAGCAAGGTCGGGATGGATTTGCGCACGTTGCACTGGAAAAGGGATGTCGAGGCCTACCGTTGGGCTTATCAGGAGCTGAGTGATCAGCTCTCACGCCAGGCCATCGCCTACCTCGACCCTTACTCCACGCCCCTGCGCGATTACTTGGTAGCGTTCAAGATTCCCATTCTCTGGATTTGCGCTGCGGAAGATGCCGCCCGGAATCCGCAGGCCTCGCCGGAGGAGGAATACCAGTTTGCGCGCGACATACTGATGAAGTGGCCGGTGAACATTCCCTGCATGGGTTGGCCTGGGAATTCGCCGAACGCGGAGGCCGGGATCGGCGAATGGCCGGGAGTACGCCTGGCAAGCCAGTGCGGCAAGTTTGTGGTGTGTACCGGATACGACGGCTACTCTCCCGCCGTCAGTAACCTATCTGTGCACTCCGGGACGACTGCCAGGCTGCACCAAAGGGAGCCGCCAGCGGTTAAGCTGCAGCGGGACAAGGCGTACATTGCGTTCGTCCGCTCCGACGGCGACGGGTGGAACTTTCAGCGGCATTACTATCGCAAGCTGTTCGATGAGGCCAACAGGAGCACCACTCCCATCGCGTGGCAGATCGGGCCCACCGCAACGGATGGCCAGCCGGACCTGCTGGACTACTACTACAAGCGGGCACGCCCGGGAGACTACTTCGTGAACGCCCTCTCCGGCGTTGGGTACGTGTGGGAAGACGTCTTTGCGGAGTACTTCCCGGCTGAGCAACGTGAGCGAATCTGGCGAGACTATCTGGAGTTGTCGGCGATCTACCGCGCTCGCATCGATTCCCAGGCAGTGTCCACGTTTGCGGAGATGTCCGCCGAGCGGCTGAAGGGCATCGCCGGGATCGCCGGGATCCGCGGCGTGTTCGCCAACTACGGACGAACTGATGTGACGACCAACGACAATCTGGTAACAGAAGTCGGGGGCGTACCGGTGTTTCGCTCCGTCAATCGCCCGCCGACGGAGCTCACGTTTACTCCCGCCAACCGGCGAGACGCAGAATCGTTTGTCATTAGCGAGGTCAGGCGCTGGACCCCCGCGAAGCGGCCCGCTTTTTTGCACGTCTTCCTTGCCAACTGGCTCACTCACATGGAGATGGTCGAAAACATCGCCAAGGGTTTGGGGCCGGAGTACGTTGCAGTGAGGCCCGACCAGTTGATTGCGCTCTACCGGCAGTCGAAGAGCGTCTAGGATTCTGCCGTCTTTTGCGCGGCTTCGAGGACGTTGGGATGAGTGAAAGGCATCAGGTCGCGATCCGGAAGCAGCAGGGAAGCCCTGCGCTGGTGGCGTCCTTCGCCCTAGCCCTCTTTCTCGCTGCGAGCAACTCGGGAGGCGGTGAGGATCGTCAAACACCTTCAAGCCATCGTGCGCCATCATTCAGCCTGCGGCCGGCGCCGACCTTCAAGTTCCCGGGCGGCCATAATCCAAACCGCAAAGCCGACTTTCTTGCTGATTGCAACAGCCCGTCACACTGGGCTGCAGACACGCTCTATGTGTTCAATTCGTGGGAACAGCCGTGGCGGAGCTCAGGTCCGGATGTCTTCCATTTGCGCGGACCTTCGCAGGTCGATTTTGACAATCCAGACCTGAAAAAGCTTTGGATCTGGATGGAGAGCACCCACCGCGACGAGGACGGTACGCTCTACGCTTGGTTCCACAACGAAGTGCCCAACCTGTGCCCGCCCAGGTCTGACGACATCCCGGGCTATCCCATCGTCGCCAAGATCGGCGCCTTGAAATCGACGGACAATGGCGCTCAGTGGCAGGATCTTGGTTTCATCTTCGAACCTTCACCCCGTTCCATACGCTGCGACACAGAAGACAAATGGTACGCAGGCGGGATGGG
>DATJKY010000873.1:0-8946 GCA_035490955.1 Terriglobia bacterium
TCATCCACAACAAACTCACCGACAACGGTCTCCCCGGTGTGGCCTTCCACAGCCACGTTGGCCCCACGTTCGGTTTACCCCCCGACAACCTCAACGACAACATCATTATCGGTAACACGATCTCCGGCAACAGCGCGGACCATTTTGACACCGCGACGCCGGGTCCGACAGGAATTAACATCAACAGCGGAGGCGGAGGCACGCCCATTACCGGCACCGTCATCTCACAGAACGTGATCAAGGGCGAGACTGACGATATTGTCGTCAACACACCTGCTTCCGTTGATGCCCACCTCAACAACCTTCTGGGTAAGCAGACGGGCATTGACGCCTACGGCGGAGCCACGGTGGACGGGACGGAGAACTGGTGGGGATGTTCGGGCGGCCCCGGTGCCAACGGATGCGCGAGTGTGAGCGGCACTGGAGTGCTGTCCGCACCCTGGCTGACCAAGCCGTTTTAGGATGAAGACAGCTCATAAGCTAAGTTAAGTTCAGGACTCCTGAGTTGGCGTAAGAATCCACGCAACGTCGGGTACTTGATTCCCCGTCCCGCGCAGCGGTTGGCCCCTGCTGGGGCCCGTGCCGACGACGATGCACGAGTTTCTACGCAGGCATCGCAGTACACTCAAGGAATTCGCACTCCTGTGCGCCCCAGTGTCAGGAGTCCTGAAGTTTAGTCGGGTAGCGCAGACTTTCGGTTCTCAGAAAGCTCCCGAGACCCCGTCGGGACGGGGCTGCGGCTTGTCGGGACGAAGAGCCGCAGAGTTCAAAAAAGCGTGAACTCTGCGCTACCCCTGAATGCCGACCCGACGCCTGGGATCAAGGGCGGGGCCCCAGGCTTGTTAGGAGAAGGCAGCTCATAACTTGGGTGACACAAGTCGAGCCTTGCTTTCAAAGCTGTTGAAGCCTTCAGAACTTGTAATCGGTCGCAAGCAGGACGGCGTTGCCGCTCACCTTCCCGAGCGCTGGGGCCGAGTCGTAATGGGTGTACCCCAGGCGGAGCGAGAGCCGACGACTCAGCCGCAGCGTGAACGCCGGGCTCAGGGTTGAGGCGCGCGTCAGTGCCTGACCCTGATCGATCTGTTGCAGACCGATGCCTCCCGAGAAGTCATAACCCACCGGTCCCCACAGCTTGCCTTGGAGGCGCGTCGTCAGCAGTTGCCTTTGATAGAAGCTGGGCGTGAAGAATCCCAGGGTGACATTTGAAGGGCTGTACCCGAAAGCGAGGCCCCAGTACCCCAGGTCCCACGCCAAGTGCCGGGAGCGGACGAGGTTGCGGTTAAAGACGATTGAACCGCCACGACCGCGCTCGCGGTCGGCCCGGGCCGTAGTAAGGGTCACCGGCTCGCCTCGGAAGATGCCGCTGGTCGCGTGCTCGTACACCTGCGAAAAGTAGAGGCCTTGGTAGTAAGTGAGGTGCAGTTCAGTGCGCGGGGTAGGGAAGTAGTTCATCCGGCCTTCAACGATTTCCGCGGTGACACCCAGGCGAACCGATAAGGGCGTGTAGGTGATGGCGGAGCGGGCGAAATTCAGGTCGAAGCTGAGCTCCTTTCGTGCAAACAAGCTGGCGCCCACAAATCCGATGGGTTGCAAAGTGGCACTGTGAACAGGATTGGGGTTTCCGGGCAGCACCTGTGGGTCGCCCGGACCGAAGCGCGCCAGGCCCGCTCCAGCGCGCACGGTGAACACGCGGGAGAACCGCATGGTCTGGCGATACATAAACTGCCAAGGGCCAACCGAGCCCTGGATGCCTCCATCGGGGCTCGAGGAGGGCAGGTAGCTGAAGGAAAGGGAGGAATCGGTGCGAGGCAGCAAGACGAAGTCCAGTGTTGTGCCGAAATCGAAGTTGCGCAGGTCCTCCGGCGTCGCGCTACCGGCCGGGCTCGGCTGGCTGAGCTCACGGGCGAAGGCCGCAGTGGTGTGAAGGACGATAGGCGGCTCGTCGCCGAGCTTGTCTCGCAATGCGGTAACCTCAGGATTGTTGGGGCTGAGGCGGTCACATTGATCGAGGAGGGCCGCCTCAGCCCGCCGGTTTCGCCTGGCACGCTCAATCTCAGCTAGAAGGAAGATGACGTCGAAGTTGTTGGGCTCTTCCTGGTGAAGCACGCGGGCGAGCGAAAGCGCGCGGCCCAGTTGGTCACGGTAGTAGTAAACCTGCGCCTCGCCCAACCGGGCGTCAAAATCTCGGGGGTTCTGTTTCAGCAGTTGCTGGAAGTGCTGGAGCGCGCCAGCGTAATCACCTTGGCGGATCTCGAGCCGCGCCAGTTGCAACCGCGCTTCGCGGTTGCCTGGGTCCATGGTCAGCAAGGAAGCAAAACTCTGGCGCGCGGCGCCGAGCTCACCAAGGCCCGATTGCAATCGGGCCAACTCGAGCACATATCCAGCATTGGACGGACTGAGGGCTATCAGTTGTTCGTAAGTCTCAGCCGCTTCCTGAAACTGACCTGACCAGGTGAGCACACGGCCCAAGCCTTCCCGCGCTTCGATGTCCTGTGGGGCTGTGGTGAGCACCTCCCGATACAGCTTTATGGCGTCAGCGTATTGGCGGTCCCAACCAAGGAGGCGCGCCAGCTCCAGCTTGGCATCGCGGTCGTCCGGGTAATCTGCGACCACCTGGGAATAGGTGAGGATTGCGGCCGGGTAATCGCCCAACTCCACCTGGGCATGCGCAAGGCCCATCCTCGCCTGATGGTGACGAGGCTGGAGTTGGAGTCGCTCCTCGTAATAGCGTAGAAAATCCGCGGGCGGCGATCCAGCCGGCGGGCTTAACGCTGCCCAGCGCACCTCCTCTTCGGCGCGGGCGATGTTCTCCAACGCCTCCGTGATCTCGCGGTCGGCCGGCTGTCTCGCCTGCAAGTCCTGGAAGATGGCCTTCGCCGCAGCGAAGCGATGCGTCCAATAGAGAACGAAAGCCTCACCTTGAAGCGCGTCGTAGCTTTCCGGGGAGCTTTGCAAGCACTCGCCGTACTGCCGCAAAGCTTCCTTGTAATTGCCGTTGGCGGCCAAGGCGCGCGCCAGGCCCAGAGCCGCCACCGTGCCGTTGGGAGCGAATTGCAACGCCAGGCGGAAGACTGCTATGGCCTCATCGGGATGCCCGGTTCGCAGTAGAGTTTCGCCCAGCTCGGTAAGCGCGCTGACATTTTGAGGCTGATCTTGAAGGAGGCGGTGATAGTGGGTTACAGCCTCGGTGTACTCGCCGCAGGCGGCGAGCAGGCGAGCCAGTTCCAGTTCCAGCGCTCCGTCATGGGGAGAGAGTTCGAGAGCATCGCCTGCCTTGGCGATGTTTTGAGAGCAAGACTTCGATCCGGCTTGGGAAGCCGCAGACGGCTCCGTCAACTGGCTGCTTCGTACCGGCGCGGGGAGGGCAGCAGCCACAAGGAGCACGCCAACTGAGATGAGCGTCCCCCCGCACCTGTCATTCAGAGCGTAGCGAAGAATCTGCTTCTTCTGTTCTACACAACAAAGCAGACCCCTCGCTTTGCTCGGGATGACATCTCGGGAGGCGTTTTTCTTCAGCCTGCTATGGGTTTGGCGCGTCATGCACCACTTTCTCCCACTGCCGAAAGCCCCTATGGAACTTCAAATAGCCTTGCAGTCGGAAACAAAGGATCAACTGGCGATATCCGAAATTCTCAAGCAACGCGTAAAGCAGCAGCGTGAAAAAATCCTTCAGCGAGGAGTAACGGCGGTGCGTGAGATCCTCCAAGACTACGGAGCCTATCGAAAGGAAGGCAGAGTAGGTGAGGCCGAGAACCAGAATGGGCAAGTAAAAATGAGGAACGGCAATCCCTGACAGAAGGGCGAGCGGAATTGCCGAATAGCCCGCGAACTCCACGGCAGCACCGAGCGCCTCGATGTAAGTATGGAAGGGGAAGCTGAGCAAGCCCACCACACCGTAGTGACGGTTGAAATGCATCGACGAGTTCTTCCATAGTGTCTGACAGAGCCCCATCTGCCAGCGTCGCCGCTGGCGGGCAAGCATGCTCACCGAAGATGGACATTGCACCCAGCAAACGGGATCGGAGCTGAAGGACATCCGGAGGCGGCGCTTTTGCTCCCGCGCCCAGCGGCGAAGACGGAGTATTAGTTCGGTATCCTCGGTAACCGTATCCGTGCTGAAGCCTCCTGCTTCGACCACGGTCAAGCTGTGAAACAGGGCGAAGGCTCCGGAAACGATGAGTGTGCCACCAACCAGATTCCAACCGGCTCGGCCGAACAGAAAACTGCGCAGGTATTCCACCACCTGAAAACGCTCAAGCCTGCTGCGGGGAAGCCCGATCCTTGCCACCTGCCCGTTTTCCACCCCGCACCCATTCAACACCCGAACGACGCCGCTGCTGACTGCGGTGTTAACAGGCGAAGCGAGAACGGGTCGCATTAAGCGAAGCAAGGCGTCACGCTCGAGGATGCAGTCTGCGTCTAGGGTGCAGAAGTAAGGGGTGCGGCACAGGTTGAGTCCCGAGTTCAAGGCATCGGGCTTGCCCCCGTTTCTTTTGCTGATCACCGTTAGGTTGGTTATCCGCCGGCCTAAATAGAACCCTCGGATCGGTTGGGTAGGCAGCAGTTGCCTGTAAATCAGGTCCACCCGCACCAAATCGAAGGCCGCGATCAGACGTTCCAGAGTGGCATCTGTCGAACCATCATCCACCACCAACACTTCCAGTCCCGGATACTCGGCCTTTAGGGTAGAGCGCACCGACTGCACGATGATGTCTTCCTCATTGAAAGCCGGCATGATAATAGTAACCGGCGGAGTTACTGACAATTCCAGGAGTCGGTGGGGGCCTTCGCCGCCAACTCTCTGGCTGTGGACCCACACTGAGACCAGAGAGACCAGTATCAAAACAGTGTAAGTCCCGTTGCCGGCAATAAAGTAGCAAGCGAGGACTACATTCAGGACGCGCAGCACCTGCTCAGCGATGATTCTCCACTCGGCCATGGTTGTAGGGCCGACCCTTGGGTCGGCCGTGGCCGGGGCAAGCCCGGCGGGATAAGCTCAACTTCCCAGTCCAATGAGTCGGCCCGTGACTTGCGCTTTTCCCCAGCCGCTGCGATGCGCGTACGGACCTGGTTGGCCGGGTAACAGCCTCAGGCGCTCTAGTTCTTCAGCAATCTGTTCCAGGCTATAACGGTCCTGGGTGGTGAGATAATGATTCACCAGCCGCCGAACTTCGGCGGGCCCGAACGAAAGCAACGCACGGACTGCCGCTTCTCGTACCCTCCAATTCACGTCCGTCAGGCGACGGGTGACATGCTCGGCGAGGGTTCTGAATCTGGGCTGAGCCACTGCGCGCACAGCGTGGAGGCGGACGAACCACCGGACGTCATTCAGCAGCGTCACTAGCTGTAACGAGGCGCGAGGATCGTCCAGGCGAGCGATAACGGGAGCCGTCCGGGCGCGCACGTCCGGATTGTCATCAGAGACTAATCGCGTGAGGAAGAGGTCGGCCAAGTCCGGAGCGAGGTCCTCTGGGTTCAAGAGCGGTAGCTCCTCCGCTCCTCCCTCACGGCGGGACCGATCCACCATTTCGCAGACCACGTCGGCGGCGAGATACCGGACCCGGGGATGGGAGTGCTTCAACGATTCCACCAGCTCGCTCGCCTGCCGGAGTGGAAAGCAAACAAGGGCGGCCTTGATGTGGCGCAAGGAAAGAACCGCCGAAGGTGTGAGCACTATATCCCGGAGCCGGTCGACCAGGGCAGGGAAGCTTTGGGGCTCAGCGATGGCTCCCAGAGCAAAAGCGGCGGCCGAGCGCACCTCCGGGTGAGGGTCTTCCAGGGCCCGCACCAGTAGGCGCCAGCTGGGCGCATGGCCGATGAGCCCTAGGCGCTCCGCGCTTTGGGCCCGCGGCAGGATACGGAGGGTGCGGATTCGCCCCAAGGTGTTTTCAGGATGGGAAACGGCTTGGCGCCATGATACAGGGTTAGTGCAGCAGAGCAGTCTCCGCTCCCACAATTCCACAAGGCCGAAGTCCAGGGCCAGTCGCCGCAAGACCGGCATAGAGATCGAAGCCGGGTTCACTCCGCCGAATAGCACTCGTTCCACAACCTGCGCCCGGTCAGGACCGGAAGGGAAAATCTCACTCAGTACCTGCAAGGCAGGTTCATAGTCCAGCGTTCCAGCAGCCAGCGAGGAAATGATGGGAAAACTGAGGCGCCGAAGTTCGTCCACCTCGCGGAAGCGCTTCGCGCGCTGTTTGCGGCGCACCAAAGCGAGAGCGATTAGAGTGCCAACGGCGAGAAGGGTGCAGAAGGTACCCGTGTAGGCAATCTCGCTCACTACAGGCATCGGCCCCCCCCCAAGAAGAGGACCCAATCATACCACGGATCTATTACCTGTCAACCGATATTATTAGTGTTATCGAACCGTTCGTTAGAGCTCGGTATAGGTTAGGTGGTAGGCCGTGGGTGGCATGTAGGGCCTGAAGGTAGCTGGCTCCCATCTACTGCTTAGTTGCATAAATTGGCGTAAACAACGTTTACCCATCACCTACCAGAAGGGGGCTCTGCATTTGGCGACGATGAGGGTGATGTCGTCGTGCTGTTCATGGGGGCTGAACTCGCGAACATCATCAACAATCGATGCCAGCAAGGCCTGTGGTGAGAGGTCCCGATGTCGCCGCAGCGATT
This sequence comes from Terriglobia bacterium, assembly GCA_035490955.1. Taxonomy (GTDB): domain Bacteria; phylum Acidobacteriota; class Terriglobia; order UBA7540; family UBA7540; genus DATJKY01. Next base: position 6,631 of record DATJKY010000873.1, read on the forward strand.
CGATCAAGCGCTCTTCTCCGAATTCCTCTTCTCCATCACCAAAGGATTCGGTTATGCCGTCACTGTAGAGCAGGACCGTGTCTCCTCGCGTGAGCTGGCGTTCCGCGATCGAGCAATCCCATTCTTCAAAAAGTCCCAGTACGGTGCACGTGGAGTCGAGCCGTTCAAGAGTGTTATCGCTGCGCAAGATGAGGGCGCAGAGATGACCGCAATTCGCGTAGCGCAAGCGCTGTCCTCGGTCATCGTATTCGGCGAAGAAGAGGGTGGCGTAGGCGCTGTCGGTCGTATTCTCGCAAAAGAGTTGATTCACGGATCGCAGGAAGCGCTGCGGCTGATCCAAAGCGATAGCGCACTGGCTGCGCAGGTTCGCCTGCAGGTTGGCCATCAAAAGAGCAGCAGCGATTCCTTTTCCTGAAATATCCCCCACCACCAGCCCAAGCCGTCCTCCGCCCAGATTAAGAAAATCGTAATAATCGCCGCCGACCTGGCGAGCCTGGATGCAGATTCCGGCGTAGTCGAGGGTTCGAAGGGGCGGCAGCGTTTGGGGGAAGAGCCTGGCCTGGACTCGTTTTGCGATTTCCAACTCTTGCGCCGCGCGGCGTTCGGCTTCCAGCTTCTCGGCCGCCGCGCGTCGTTGGGCCTCGATTTCGCGACTCACCTCGTCAAAGCCCACGAGCTGAAAGGAGTTCCCGTCGACGTCTTGGAAGCGGGCGAACACTCCGCCCCAGACCGGCGCCTCCTCTCCCGGCGGTGTCGACGGGTCAGGCGCCTTGTACTGCATGCGCCTCAGGCGCGGGGTGGACTGAAAGCGAACCCCGCGCCGGCGCCATTCCCTGAACCTGGCAACGACATCTTCGGTAACAAAAACAACCTGCGTGGGCCGGCCGATAAGCTTGTACTCTTTGGAGTCGGGTTTGGGTGCCACCAGCGCCAGCATCGCGCTGCCGTCGGGAGGGGCGACGGCTACCCAGCGGAAATCGGATTTGAAGCGGACATCCCCGACCAGATTGAATCCAAGTTGGTCCACATAGAATCGCAGGCTTCGGTCATGATCGCGAACGTAGATGGTCACACACTGAAGACGGAGGTAGGGGTCCGGCCGATCCGGGCGCAGAGTGGACCGTTCCGCCCCATGGACTGAAGGCGAATTGCCCATGAGCGCGATTATAGGCCAAAACCCGCGGAGGGATGAGCCAAGCAATAAGGCGATTCCAGGTTAACCAATGTTATTTTGGCACCCCGGGAAACCGCAATCTTATGGGACCACTGTCGGCCGACGACGGATTATTGGCGCCGGTCTTCATCATCGCCGCGCTGGGCACGGTCAGCGTTTAGGTTGACTTGCGGTCCGTTATCTTGAAGCCTATCCCTTTGGTGCAGGCAATGTTCGTGCCCGAAGTAGCGTCATACTTAGCCGGGCCTCGCTCTGCTTGTGCCTCTAGGCGAGTCACTGTGATTGCCCGCGCCGGGGTGAGTCGAGCGAGGATGCCATCCGCACCGGGGAACTGTACCGGATCGTAAACACTGCTCCCATCCATGTAACTGCTCCCCGTAATTGGGGCATGACGGGAAATCTGAGTCCTTCATTTTTCTCCCTGCCTCAGTGTCTCTGTGGCGGAGCAGCAATTCTTCCACACCTTCCGAAGCGACGCGAACCACGAACGCATAAGCGGGTAGCGATTCGTCGGCATTCACATATTGATCTGTTTAACCTTTTTCCGATTGAGGTACCAGCACGGGCTGTAGCCGAAGTGAGGAAACAGGGAATGAATGCAGCTCTGGTTCTCCGGTTGGTCGAAATAGAACTCGGTTTTGCGATTTTTCTGCGGAACCGCGTAATAACGCTGAACGGTCACAACTCCGAGTGGAGCGCGGTTCTTCGCCATCCTGTACCGGATTAAGACGTAGTCGCCGATGTACAGAATCGACAACGAGGCAAGTGTGATGATGAGCAGGCGTTTCATGCCTTCGCTCTCTAGGCTATCGCCCGGTACCTGCCGCCCTTTCAAGGCGGCGACACAGATTACCACTAACCCGTAACATTTGCCATTACAATAACTTATAGGTATTCGTCTGGCAGGGCTATGGTTGCGGTGACCAATGGGTGACTAACGTCTTCGATTTGGCCCTGGAAAGGCAATTCCCGAGAGGGGGGGGTATGCCTCGCAGCGTTTTCGAGGCCGCCCGGTCATCCGGGCCCCGCGCCGAAGTCGTCAAACCTGAGCCCGAACCTTCCAAGGAATAGCTTTCCCAGCTTGAAAGCGATACAATACGGAGCACTTCGCAGAGGTTGGGCCTATGGGCTACTCTCTGTGT
>DATJKY010000874.1:0-4428 GCA_035490955.1 Terriglobia bacterium
AATGAGCGTGTCGACACCGGCTACGCGCCGTTTCTTGAGAACTTCAAATCGCCGACCGCGCAACGGGTGGAAGGGATGAGATATTTCTGCCCATCCCAAAGGCGAGTGGGGCACAAGTGCAGTCTGCTCTAACCGTCGGCAAGCCGAACTGGGGATGCCCCGCGATCTGGAGGAAGAACTTGCCGTTGCGTCGCGTGTAGAGCGACTGATTCTGCGGCGGCCTGCGAAGTGGAAGCCCACAAAGGACGAACGGCCGGGTGTGGAAGGCTAAGTCCTGGGTTCGTTTCTCCCGCTGCTCTCGGATGAGCTGGACAGCTTCGAGTTGCTTGAGGCGGCGCTTGGTAATTCCGATAGAAGGCAGCGCCCGCTTGGACGGAAGTGAAGGACGAATCCGAACGGGACGCGAGCGTCGCACGAGGCTTCGCAGTCGAGGATGGGGAAACGTAAGAAAACCGTAACAAAACGGCTCCACGAGGCACGTAACTGATAGAAAAGGGGTTCTGGCTTTGAGCGAAAGCAGAAACCCAGAGTTGGTGTAAGATCATGAAGCGCAAGAGGAAGGATGTAAGGAATAGAAGATTTGTGGTTGCCTACGAAGCAAGGGGTCGGGAGTTCGAATCTCTTCGGGCGTACCATCCTTTCTGACGGGAACAGGCTCCGGTCTGGCGCGACCACCCTCTCCCCAAGGGGCTCTTCGTGCCCTACACTCTCCGGCTGGACACGGCGGTGTTTGGGGTTGTTTTGTTGCCCCCTCCGAGGGGCTACCCTGCTTGGAAACAGCAAGGAGTACTTACTTTGCGGCCGTCGGCGGTGGCCACATAGCTCTTGGCGAAGCCGGCGATCAGATGGGCGCTGCTTCCAGCAGGTGTAGCGCAGACTTCCGCCTCTCAGGAAGTCTGCGGTTCTTGAGTCTGGGCCGCGAACAGTCGTGGAGTTTCAAAAAGCGAAACTCCGCGCTACCTCGCTAAGGAGCAGTGGCGAGTGGCAAGTGGCGAGAGACAAGCCGACTAGCGCGGACCTGGGTTTCAAGGTCCGCGGCTTTTTCCTGAATGCACGAAAGGCCGCAGATCCAAACACCGGGTCTGCGTCACTCGCTTATGCCGAGCAAACCAGCAGGAGTCAGCCCGTTCTCGCCTTGGCCTCGGCCACCGCTTCCGAAATGATGTCATCGTCGACACCGCGGCGGCGCAGGCTCTCCACGACGAGTCCCACCTGGTCGTTCTCCAATTTGGCCAGGTCTCGGCGAAGGCCTTGACCGACGTAGGCCCGCAGCAGGGGCTGGTAACCGGAAAACCCCAGCACCGGCGCGATTCGCTTCAGGTCATCGATGACATCCTCAGGAACCCGGATGCTGATGGTGGACATGGGGCGGTCCTTCCGCAACCGCTTCCGCACGCGCTTATTCATACTCATAGTGTTTCCTTTCGAGAGCCGTGGCCGGACGCGCCGAGATAATGCGGATGGCGTCGGGTTGACGGACGATATGGACGACGAAGAGCAGAGCCCAGTCTTCGGTGAGCCCGATAGCAGCCTCCCTCGCCTCGCTTTGGCTGCCAGCATCTGCCAAACGGACGAAGGGATCAAAGAACACCTCACCGGCTTTCTCGAAGCTCACGCGGTGCTTGCGCAGGCTCGCGGCAGCTTCGCGGCCATTCGAAGGCTTGGCCATGCAGAATATAACGCACATCCATCAGAAACAAGCGTATATACGTTGTAGATCGGAGTCAAGCAATGTGCAGCGCAGGCAAGCGTAGCGCACACTTCCCCAAAGTGCACCCAGTAAATTTGGCGCACATTTTGGTACACATGTAGATCAAAATTGGCAGCAATCAGCCGCAACCAAAGAGAGGGACCGGAGCTCCCTCGGACACGCATAAATAGCCGCTGACCGCACTCCGCCGCAATTCATCACAATGCCCTGTTTACGCCCTAGGTACTCCCTTGCCGGCGCGAGCTCCGGACGGTCTGGATCAGCTGTTCTCCAAATCGTCAGGAATTCTTGGTATTCCTTTCGGGCCGTTTCGTCATCACCCCGAGCGTGTGCCGTCCGCGCCAGTCCGAGGACGATTTTGGGACGATTGGGTGTTCGCGACAAGGCCTTCCGAAAATAGGTCGAGGCTTCTGCGGGGCGGTTGAGCTCGAGCAGGAGGTTTCCGCAGAGCTCGTTGGCCGGTATGGCAGGATAGGGCGGCTGCGACAAGTCGTCGATCGAGTCTTCGATCGTGACTGCCTCCTTGAGTTTTGCCACCGCAGTCTCGGCGTCCGCCGCCGCTTCGGCCGCAAACGCTTCCGCTTCTTTTGCCTGCAGGCTGATGATCAGCTGGGCGAAAGGATGTTGCCCAGGTTCTTGAGACAACGAGACCAGCTTTGCAGCGGCCCCCCGCGCTGCCGCAGCGTCCTTCCGCACCGCGGCGGCCTTGGCTTCCCACTGCAGCTTCACCGCCACGAAGTCCCGAGACCCAACCACAAGCGGGAGTCGTGATGCTTCATCCCAGCGCCCGGATTCCACCAGCAGGCGCGTGAGCATGTCAAAGTATCCATATACCACGCGGTCGGGAACGGCGTAGATGGTGCGGCCGCGAACGTGTCGCGACTCCAACTCCGGCGTGTCTGGTGCCGTCTTCTTGTCCGGCAGCGCCTGGTATTGTGCCGCTATGATGTCCACCGTGTGCTGCGCGTCCCGATAATGCCCCCGCTGGATGTAGGCATATTCGAGATAGGTGAGATTGTGAAAATCCCGATAAGCACCCGATTCGCCGGCGCGCTTTACGTCCGCCTCCGAGACTTCCCATCCCTTCAAGTTCGTCGCCGCGGACTCATCCCAGTACCCCAAGCGCGTGAAAATATGCGATGGCATATGCAGGGCATGGGGTACGGCGGCAGCCGCTTGGGCATAGGCCCGCGCCGCCTTCAGACCTTCTTGCGCGTGCTCCGGATCGTCGTACGCGTGAATGAGGTAGTGCAATACTCCTGGGTGGTCGGGCTGATGGGCATATACCTTCTCAAAAAGGATTGCGGCCTGCCCTTGTTGCTGAAACCCTTTGCTCCCTTCCGGGATAGCACCCAGCATGGACAACCCATAGAACAATGTCGTTTCGTCGTCCGGATATTTGGCATAGAGGGCCGCCATCGCGTCGCGGTAATGCTGGTCGCGCTCTGACTTGGTTCCGGCACCGGCATCCTTGTAGAGCGCGGCGACTGCAGCGAGATAGAGTTTCTCACGAGGGGAAGCTTCCTGCACTGACATCCCTTTTTGCACCAGCGCCCACGCCGCCGCTTCATCGGCTGGTGTTGGTGGATCCCAGAAGGGGTGGTTGTAAGTCATGGCCGCACCCCAATACGCCATGGCGCACTGGGGATCATTCTTTGCGACTTGACTGAATCGATCGAGGGCGCGAGAGTACCAGAAATTGTGCAACAGGGCCAGAGCGCGATCGAACTCAGGTGCCACAGTTGCGGAGCAAGAGGTATCCATGTGGGCTCGACCCAAACCCTCCTCCGGACCCGAATACGAGTGCTCGTGCTCCCCACTTTGCGCGCGCATTGCGACCGCTAAGGCCATTGTGGCAAGCGAGACGAGAATTGGATTTCTCATGGCAGTTCCTCTCTATTCTCTCATGGTGCTGGAGGAGGTGATACAAGTGTCGTGTGGTCCCTACACCAGATGTGGGACGCGCTGGGTCGGGCGCCCTTGGCGAACGAGCTCATAGCTTCGAGTAGGGCATCGCTGCGTCGATGGTGTAGCCTTGACAGATAGCCTATAGCGTGTTACAGTGGTTGTGATTGCCCGCGCCGGAGAGAAAACGAGCATCACGAAGCAAGTGGGGGCCGAAAGCACCGATAAGCGCGGAACGACAGAGGGTGGGGATGTGAGCGAACAAAGCGGGTATGTTCAGAATCAGGAGCTCAGACCAGTCTTCCAAACAAACCCGGAATATGTAAGAAAACAAAAGGGTAGCGAAAATGTGATCGCACCATTAAGGATTCACCTGGGCCCGGCTCGGCTAGAGCCTACCCGCGTTGCGAGCTGTTTGGTGACCCTTAGGGTCGAGTCCGTGCTCTGAACGCGGAGGGATTCCAGAATCTGTAGGCGGCTACCTGGGGTGGAGGTTCAGCGGCCGTTCCAGCTATGGACCAGACGGTGGTGCTCTTCCGAACAAAGCCGGAATGTCCTTTAGATTCAGGAACATGGGGCTCGCGACTCCATAATCGATCCAGGATTCAGATTCAACGAAGGACTAGGGACAACTGACGCATGAAGACCTTCTACCTGACCACCCCCATCTACTATCCCAACGCCCGGCCGCACGTAGGCTCGGCGTACACCACCATCGTGTGCGATGTACTGGCGCGCTACAAGCGGATGTGCGGTTATGACGTGGCATTCTTGACCGGCACAGACGAGCACGGCGAGAAGCTGGAGCGCGC
>DATJKY010000875.1:0-7663 GCA_035490955.1 Terriglobia bacterium
CCCGGTTGCGCGGCATGGACAGAGCCCTTTCGCCCTTTTCGCCATCGCAGGGTAAATTTTACCGTCGTGCCGGCCGAGTTGCTCGGCAGTGACGCTTCCGGCTGTGATCGAAAAGTAGCCGATTTCGATACAACGTAGGCAAAGGGTTGTGGCCACAGTCTGGTCCTGTGGTTGCATAAACCCCCTCTTGCAAGGCATATTGAGCGGGCTTCCCGCTAGCCGGAAACCCGGAAGAAACATCGAATCGATGAGGGCGCTGACTTGCGGTCTCACGGATGGAGGGAATTGATGAAGGAGTCGTGGTTCTGGGTACTAATGTTGTCCGCCATGCTTATGACCTCCACCGGCGTGCTCGGACGCGGAGGGACCGATCAAAGCCACCTTGAAGTCTCCGGCACGACTCAGGGAAACACCGGGTGTGCGATCCTTGAGAAACACACGCCTGTAAAGGGAAAACTCCTTGCGCTGGGAGTAGTCTATGCGCGCACAGAGTACAAGGTTGTCGACAGCTTCAATTACGCGATGCCGAAATCAAAGTTCACGGGCCAGGGGGAGATCGAGGAACTCAACCGTCTGGCCGCGAGGGACAAAGTGAAGCTCGTCGTTATCCCGTCCAAATACACACGGGAACAGTTGGATGAAGCCAAAAGGCTCTGCGGTGAGCCGGCCGGATCCAGAGTGCCAGTTCCACCGGCCGAGAACCATCCCTGAACTGATGCCGGAGTCAGCTCTTGCGCCGCCACTTCCAGCCTGGAGGGCTGCGTGCCAGGCAGACTTAAGAGCCAGGCCAGCCCGCAGGCCAAAGCCACCGCCGACGGCCAGCGGACGCCTCCTATGTTTAGGGAAGCTTCTGTCGGCTTTTCGACCGTAGCGCGTAAATCCACAGATCAGAATGCTGCTGATTTCTTTTCAATCGGTTGTCTAGCCTAGCAGGTCGACGGAAAAGGCACCTGCCGGTCTCGTAGAGGCCGCCTTTAGGCGGGCATGTCATTGATTTGAATCTATAAGGCCGGGCTTAAAGCCCGCCGCTACGAAAACCGTCCGAGACCGACTTTTTCCGCGGCCTGCGAGAGCTCACAAATCCACCTGAACCTAAGGCGGGGTCGAGGGGCTCGCGCCCTTGGCTGCTTTTGGCACACCATGCCGGGTAGGATCGCCCTGAACTCCACTCGCCTGCAAGAGAGTCTCTTCGTGCTCCCGTTTTTCCTGTTGAAGTTTCTGTGCCAGATCGAGTTCCCGCTGGAAGTCGGCGCGGCGGTTCAGCTTCTTATAAACCTGGGCTAGTTGGTAATGAGCGTCGGCGCGGCGCGGGTCAAGACTCAACGCGGACTGGTAAGCTCGGAGGGCATCATCATTGCGGTTGAGCTTTTCCAGCGTCTTTCCCAGATTCACGAGCGCGCGAACGTTTTGGGGCTGCTGCTTCACCACGCTCTCGAGCAGAGGCAGAGCTTTATCCGGTTGCTGGTCCATGAGGTAGGTGTCTGCCAGATAGTACTGCGCCTGCTCGAAATGGGGATCGAGCTTCAGCGTCTCCTGAAGCTCACTCTCCGCCTCCGCGAGACGCCGCACTTTCCAGTACATGAAACCAAGGGAGAATCGTACGGTGGGATCGGCCGGAAGTCGCTCGCGGGCGCCCTCGAATTCCCGGATGGCCCGATTGTAATCGCCGGTCCCGTCGTACGCCTGGCCCCGCAGGATGCTGACCCAAGGAGAGCTCGGGTCGAGGGCTGTGAGGCGCTCGAAGCCAGCCTGTGCCTGGTCGAAACGTCGGGTCTCGAGGTAAGCACGTTCCAGGAGATAAAGAGTTCCAACGTCCTGAGGATTCAGTTGGGCTGCCTTTTCGAGGTGCGGAATCGCCGCTCCGAAGTCCTCACACCCGATCAGGGCTACGCCTAAGAGTTCCCGGGCCTGGAAGTTCGTCGGTTCTCCCTCCACCGCTCGCTCGAGGGGATGAATTGCGGGCTGGTAGTCCTGAGCCTTGATATAAGCGATTCCCAGATTGAGGTTTGTCCCGAACTCGTACGGGTTCCATTCCAAGGCCCGGCGGTAGTACTTAATACCTTCCGCAAACTGCTGCTCGCGAACATAGAGCGCGCCGAGCCGGTTGAGGGCGGCAATTGACCGCGGATCAACTTTCAGAATCTCGCGGTAGGTCGCGGCGGCTTCTTCCAACTTGCCCTGGTCTTCGAGCTGTTCGGCGCGCTCCGCTAGAGCCTGAACGCTTTGCTGCGCGTTGGCCTTCCCAGCCAGCAGCACCGCACACATAACGATGCCCAGCGCCATCACCCATAATTGAATAGCGGTGCGACGTCGGGATCCGCCGTGGCGCGTTGTAGGTGCCCGGCCCATGTTCGCTAGAGAAATCCTATCACTGGAGTCGATTTCTCTCGCGGGGATTTCACGCCGTCTGGGCCGTTGACGCCCACCGAACGGCGTGAGAAACGTGTAAAATGATGAGCGTGTCAGCAGGTTGCCTTCCGTCTCTCGTATCCCGTCAAGCATGGGGACGTCTGTGCGTGTCCCTGGTCCTTGCTGGATGTTTGGTTTCCGGAGGCGCGCAGGCCGGCCTCTCACCGGGGGATCAGCTTCAGCCTTCAACAATCATTCTCATCTCGGTTGATACATTACGCGCTGACCATCTTAGTTGCTACGGGTATGGCGGTCTCCGCACTCCGCACATCGACGCCATGGCGGTGGGCGGGACGTTGTTCACGCAGGTGAACACCCAGGTACCGCTCACTCTCCCTGCTCACGTTTCGCTGCTGACGTCCACCTATCCGTTTGCCAACGGCGTTGAGGACAATGGCCAGCATCTGGGCGACAAGGCGGTGACTCTGGCAACGGTGCTCAAGGCCCGCGGTTACCGGACAGCCGCTTTTGTGGGCGGATTCGTCCTTGACGGCCGATTTGGACTCGGCCAGGGATTTGACGTTTATGACAGCCCGTTCAACGGGAATCGCCTGGCAGGCAAGGACCCCGGAGACGTCAAGCGCTCGGCAGAAGACGTCGTAGGTTCAGCGCTGGCATGGCTGGATCAGAATGCCAACCAGCCGCTCTTTCTCTTTCTGCACCTCTACGATCTCCACACACCTTACGAAAGACTTCCCGAGCTACGGGTCCGCTTTCATGGCTCTGACTACGATATCGAACTGGGTTACATTGATGAGCAGTTGGGGCGGTTCTGGGAGTTCCTCAACCGGCGCGACTTGCTGAAGAGCGCACTCGTGGTCTTTTTGTCCGACCACGGCGAGAGTCTAGGAGAGCACGGTGAGAGCACACACGGTTACTTCATCTATCAGAGCACTCTGCACGTGCCTCTGATCATCCACTGGCCCGGGCACGGGCCGGCGACGCAGCCGCCTCATCGGAAGCGAATCGAAGAGCCCGTAAGCCTCCTCGACCCTGCCCCTACCATACTGCAGTTTGCCGGTGTCAAGCGACCGGCTCAGTTTCAAGGGCGTAGCCTGCTGGGCTTACAGGAAGGAGAAAAACCGGCGGCCAGCGAGGAGATTTATAGTGAGAGCCTTTACGCCCACCGCCACTTTGGGACCAGTTCCCTCGGCTGCCTGCGTGTGGCTCAGATCAAGTATATCGAGGCTCCCAGGCCAGAACTCTACGACCTCTCGGCCGACCCCCGCGAATCTCGCAACCTCTACTCGACCCGCAAATCACTTGCGCTGAGCCTGCAGGAACGCTTGCTGTCTCTTCGCGCGCGCTTTGCGACCGGCGGGACCGCGGCGGGTTCCCAAGCGCTCAGCCCGGAGGTTGTGGAACGGCTCGCTTCACTCGGATACGTTGCGGCAAGTGGCGCCCATACGGATTTCCCCGACTCGGGTCCAGATCCAAAGGATCGGATCGATGCCTACGAGAGGTATGGTCGCGCTCTTGCTGTCGGTTTGGCCGGCCGCTTAACCGACGCTAATGCGATGCTCCGCGAGCTGCTGGCGCAGGGTCCGAGTTTGATCGACGTAAGGCTGAGCCTCGGTCTGAACCAGCAGAAGCTGGGCGACCATGCTGAGGCGGTAGAGAACTTTCGCGAAGTTCTGAAGAGGGAGCCGACGAATGCTTTAGCGCATTTTGACTTGGCCGTGAGTTACTTCGCACTTCGCCGATCGGACGACGCTCTCAAAGAACTTCAGGTGACACTGGCGATCTCTCCTTCTTACACCCGCGCGGAGGAGTTGTTGGGTACGATCTGGATCGGGCGCAAAGCGTATGATCAGGCCCAAGCCCAGTTCAATCACCTGCTGACCGTCGATCCCGGCAACTACACTGCTCATTACAACCTGGGTGTTCTGGCAGCGCTCGAAGGCCACTGGGACGAGGGGGCTAAGCAATTGCAGGCGGCCCTTAAAGCCGATCCCTCCTCCGCCGAAGCACATAACGCGCTGGGCAGCCTCTATCTTCGCAAAGGTGATTTGGAGCGAGCGCGGGATGAGTTTACTGAAGCTGTCCGCCTGGCTCCGGAGTCTGCGTGGGCACACTACAATCTGGGCCTGGTGTTCCGTGGCCAGGGAAGGAGTAACGAGGCCGCCCACGAGTTCCGCTTGGCACTCATATCTGATCCGCAACTGCGCGCGGCTCGCGAGGCCCTGGAAAGCCTGAAAGAAAACCGCCAATAGCCGCGGCAACCCATCCTATGAGTGCCCATTACTGGTACCTTTTCTGGACCGCGAACCTGGTTATTGCTGGTTCCGCCTTCTTCATTATCACGGTGGTGGTTTTGATCCGCGGAATTGGCGACCTCAGAGGGATGTTTGCCCGACTGCGCGTCTCTGGGACGCACGATGACTTCGTTCATAAAGAGCGGTTCGATCCTTCCTCGTGAACCTTCCCAGGGCGAACCGTTGGCCACCGCAGTGACAGTCGGTCCTAATCGCATGGATGGAGGAGAGGACGCGGTTCTGCCGCCCAACCTGATGGAGAAGATACAAACCATGGGAAGAACTCTGTTGGAAATCTGTTGTGGCTCCCTCGATGATGCGCTTGAAGCCGAACGGGGCGGAGCGGATCGAGTTGAACTTTGTTCCGCGCTATTCCTCGGAGGCCTAACACCCTCTCTCGGGACGGTGATTGAGGCAAAAGCACGGCTCAAGATTCCGATAATCGTCATGGTCCGACCGCGCGGGGCAGGGTTTTGTTACACGGAGCCGGAACTGGCAATAATGGAGCGCGACACCGCGCTGGCCGTCGAGCACGGTGCAGATGGAATCGTCTTCGGGGTACTCAATCAGGACGGCACCATCGACGAGGAGCACTGCAAACAAATCCGTCGACCTATCGGTGATCGCCAAGCTGTCTTCCATCGTGCTTTCGACGTGACGCCTGATCCCTTCAGGGCTCTGGACCAACTGGTCCAGCTTGGGGTTAACCGCGTCCTGACAAGCGGACAAGAAGATAGTGTGTCTGAGGGAGCGCCCCTCATCAAACGGTTGATTGAGTACGCCGGCGACCGGATCGAGATACTTCCTGGCGGAGGCATCCAGCTCTACAACCTTCCGCATGTGGTCGAGTCAACGGGCTGCAAACAGGTGCACTTAACCGCCTTCAAAACTCAAGCAGACCCTTCCACGCGCGGGCGACCATCTGTAACGTTTGGCGGAGCCCTCTACCCACACGAAGACCGATATCAGGTTACAGACTGGCGGTTAGTCGAACGGATTGCTCGGACTTTGGGGAAGCAGCTTCCCATCACGACTTGACGAAGAAGGCTTGAAGCCCTCTGCGATGTCTTCGCAAGGTCCCCGCAAACGGCATAGCCGGGGACTGACGAGAATTGGGAACAAGTCTCACGCCCAACCAATGGCTCCAACGGGGACGGGACATCGCCTCTTTCAGCTAATGCCGCCGGGTTGCCTACACCACATCCTTTTTGGGTTGCTGCCAATCCGTTTGGCGAAAGAGGCACATGGTACACGGCAAACGGATACAATCGCCGTTCGGCTGCACGACACTTGTCGATAATCGGAACGTTGACGATGAAGGCGAGAAGAACATGAAAGAGTTTGGCGTGGGTATACTCGGCACGGGATGGGTGGCGGGCAGTCACATACAGGCTTTTGAGGCAAACCCCCAGACCGAGGTACGTGCCATCCTGAGTCGAGATAGGGAGCGTGCCGCTTCCAAAGCCGCCGAGCACAAGCTTGCCCACTGTCGCGCTTACAATCATTTGGAGGACCTGCTGGCAGACCCCAACGTCCAGATTGTTTCGATTTGCACTCCGCACCACCTGCACGTTCAGCAGGCGTTAGCGGCGGCAGAGGCAAAGAAACACCTGGTGCTCGAAAAACCTGTCGCGCTTGATATCGGAGGCCTCCGTCACTTACAGGCTGCCGTCCGCGCCGCCAAAGTGAAGACAGTGGTCTGCTTCGTCCTACGCTGGAATCCGCTCTTTGAAACCATTCGAGCGCTTCTTGCCGACCAGGTTGTGGGCCGTCTCTTCTACGGCCAGGTGGACTATCTCCATGGCATCGGACCCTGGTACGGGCAGTACGAGTGGAATATCAAGAAAGAGGTTGGAGGCAGCAGCCTGCTGACGGCTGGGTGCCACGCCGTTGATGGACTGCGATGGTTTATTCGACGGCGCGCCGTCGAGGTGTTCGCCTACGCGAACTTCAGCGCACACAACCCGCTGCAATACGAATACGAGCCCAACAGCGTGACGCTAGTGAAGTTCGACGACGGGACGCTGGGTAAGGTCGCTTCCTCAATCGAGTGCGTCATGCCTTACGCTTTCGACATCGAACTGCTGGGTGATCAGGGCAGTATTCGCAACAATCAGGTCTTCTCCAAAAAATGGGTCGGCCAGCGTGGTTGGGCCATCATTCCCACCGTCCTGCCGGATAGCGGCGACGTTTCGCATCACCCCTTCAAGGACCTGGTCAATCACTTTGTTGATTGCATCCTGAATGACCGGGAGTCACACGCGAACCTGGAGGATGCAGCACTGACCCACGAGATCTGCTTCGCGTCAGAGATCTCGGCGGGCGAGGCAAAGCCTGTTCCGCTGCCCTTGTAGCAGAGGCCGGTCTCTTTACCGGGTTTCACGTTCAACACGGTATGGGCCACGGGCTTCTGAACTAAATCCGGCTACAACGTTTTGACCGAGCAAATCGTAAATCGAACCCTGCGCTACGCGTTCCGCCCTGGGACGCAATAGACGCCTCTGGCACGCCCTGATGTGAACAGCAAGTGTAGCGCAGGGCTCGCTGTTCAAGCCCTGCGGCTTTTCAAGATCTTTTGTCTTTGTTTGAAAAGCATGGACAGAAGGGAATGGAAAGACCGCAGGGTCAAAAATCGAAACCTTGGGCCACACGTTCCGGCCTGGACGCAACCCCCGCAATAGAAAAGCCGCAGGGATACAAATCGAAACCAGAGAACCGCAGGGTTACAAATCGAACCCTGCGCTACACGTTCCACCCTGGAAGGCGATAACCAAGCCTCCGGTGAAAGCGAGGAACGAGGGCGGGTGAGGGGCGTGACAGGACGCCTTTTCGCCCTTTCAGGGCTTGGACCAAGGGGGAAGGGGCTCTCGCAGCCAGGCTGGTTGAAGGTGTGAAAAAATCGCGGCTCTGCCGCCTGCTGTGCGGAAGGGCTCAGCTCTTCCGACCTCAGGTTCAAGATTAAGCTCTTTGGGTTCAGCCGCTTGCCGGAAAGCCGGAGG
>DATJKY010000876.1:0-5587 GCA_035490955.1 Terriglobia bacterium
TGTTATTTCGGCGGGATGCTGGCGCGCGCGGGTGCGCCGGTGACACTCATCGGCCGTCCCCAGCATGTCGAAGCCATCACCCGAGATGGTCTACTTCTCGACAGCCCGCATTTTCAACAGCAGATTCCTGTTTCGGCTTCAATGCAAATGAGCACCGCGCGTGAGGCGGAGCTCATACTGTTGTGTGTCAAGACGCCCGCGACCGTCGAAGCCGCGAAATCCCTCGCTCCGTATCTCGGGCCCGGCGCCACTGTCCTCAGCCTCCAGAACGGCGTGGACAACGTCGAACGCATTCACTCCGCTGCCGCGATCGAAGCCTTCCCGACGGTGGTCTATGTGGCCGCCGAGATGATTGCGCCAGGGCGGGTCAGACACACGGGCCGGGGAGATCTCATCATCGGTGATCTCTTAGGGCACGCCCGGGAGGATGCTCGTCGGCGCCAACTCGAGAGTATCTCAGCACTCTTCGCGCGTGCCGGCGTCCCGTGCCGCGTCTCAGACAATATCGAGGGCGAGCTGTGGACCAAGATGATCATCAACTGTACGTATAACGCGCTCTCGGCTTTAGGCCGCGCCAGGTACCACCGGCTGGCGCAGAATCCTTGGACACGCAAGGTGATGATCAAGACTATTCAGGAGGCCGTTGCTGTCGCCAATGCTGCCGGCGTTCGATTGCCCGAGGTCGATATGATCGAAGTCGGATTGAAAATCGCGGAGACCATGGCCTTCGCCATTTCCTCGACAGCTCAGGATCTCGCCCGCGGCCGGCTCACCGAAATTGATTCCCTGAACGGTTACCTGGTGCGTCGTGGGGCGGAACTCGGCGTCGCCACGCCCGTCAATCAGACACTCCACGCCCTGGTGAAAGTCCTCGAAGAAACAATGGCCGAAAGGGGTAAAGGTTAAGTGCTAAGGGGCAAAGGTCGAGGGTCTTAAGACCAGAAAACACCTCCGTCCTGAAGTGCCTTTCGCACCGCAACGGCCTCGGGGTCATTAATCAGCAGCAATGCGATCGTCACTCGGCCGATTGGAGTCAGCGCCTTCAACTCTGGTCCATCCCACATGAAATTTCTCGTCCATCAATCGCGTCTTGGATGGAACAGGAGAACGATATGGCCGCTCTCTGCATCGAGTCCCGCAATGTTGGGACCTTTGAATCGATTGCAACGGATACAAGCCAGCGCGAGATTCCCAAGTTCGGTAGTGCCGCCGTGTTGCCGCGCAATGATATGGCCTCTCTGGAACGGTGCTGGATCAAACGCCGATGGCAATTGACAGTATTCACAGCGAGCGCGGGCCCTCTGCCAAACCTGGCGTATGAGATCGGCGTCCAATGTGCCTGATTATTGAGCGGAACGCTGCAAAGCGCGGCGTCCTTGGATTGCAAGGCGGCGAGCAGATTGCTCACGTGAAGATAGCTGTCAAGTTCGGCTTGCTCTTCACCGGTCAGATTGCCCTCACGAGCCAGTTCAGACAGCTCGTTCATGCGTGCGATGTCGGCGTCGCCAAAGCGAATTGACAATAGATATTCGGCTGCACCGCGCGATAACTCCTCTTTCCCGATCTGGATGACGCGGGCAAGGATTGCCGCTTCAGTATTGGGGCTGGTGATTTGATAGCTCATCTTGGTTCCCACCTAGCCAAATTCTGCCATCACCGAAGAATCCGGTCACGGGGGGTCGGACAATTTATCATTCGCCATTCCCTATTTCGATCGACTGGCGTTCAGTTCATCGCTCACCCGTGCGAGGACTTTGAGCATGCCCTGCTGAAAGTTTTCAGTGAGGGGCAGCAAGCTAACGACAAGGTGGCTTTCGTAGGGTAAGTCGTAGAAGTGGCCTGGGTGGACCAAAACTCCGTCCTGGCGCAACAATTCCATCGCCCATTCCTCATCGGTGCGGACCGCCGGCAGTCTGAGGATTACGTACCAGCCACCCTCGGTTTCGAGACGCGTTACCGCGACGCCTCGGGAGAGTTGCTCGTCCAGCCAGCGCAGATTCAGCCGCACTCGGTCCAGGATTTGCGGCTGCACTTGGCGGCGCGACTCCAGTAACTCGGGCAGCGCGTGGGCCAGCGGGGCGCTCAACGCAAGGTAAGTGTCCGCGATCACTTCCAATCGAGCCAAGGCTGCGCGCCGCACTTCTTCCGGGCCACTCACGATGACCCAGGCCAGCTTCATCTGCGGCAGGGCTGAGATCTTGGACAAGCCACTGAGCGTGAAGGTAAGCACCTCAGACCCCGCGGCAAAACTCAGCACTCGATCGACTGATCCCGATGAAATCGGGAGGGCGGCCGCTGACGGCGCAACCGGCGCGACAAAGGCGTAGTCGGCGAAAACTTCGTCGGCGATGATGGCGAGCGGCTGTCTCTGGCAACAGCTGGTCAAGACCCCGAGTTCCTTCCCTCGCACGAAGGAGCCGGTGGGGTTGTTGGGGTGGACAACCAGAACCGCTTTGGTGCGCGTGTTCAAGCGCAGGGGCAGCGCCTGGACGTCCATCTGCCACCCCTGGTCGTAGATGAGGGGGTAGGACAGCAGTTCCAAGTCGTTGAGGCGAGCTAGGAAGTCGAAGAGGGGGTAGCTGGGCCGCGGTACGAGCACGTTGTCTCCGGGGTTTGCCAGAAGGCGGAAGACATAGGAGTAAGCCTCGCTCGTGCTTGTAGTGAGGAAAATCTGCTCGGGATCCACTTGGATGTCACGCTCGGCATAGTATCCGGCCACGGCTCGACGAGCGTAGAGCGGGCCGTGGGGATCAGGCTCGTAGGCGAGTGAGCTCGAGTTTGCCAGCGCCGCGAGAACGCCCCGCGTGTTAACACTGAAGCCGCAGTGCGTGGGATTCGACTGAGTCAGGTCGATGAAAGGAAGGCCCTTGGCACGGCGCTCGGCGATCACGACCGAGAGACGATTGGGCGTTAGCGACCAGTCTGTGCGTGATGCGAACATCTCAAGACCAGTCGGCACCGAGAACTGATTTGAGTGAGGTTACCGCGAGAAGTTCACTCGGGCGAATGCACGAGGAGTTGTGCGTACCCCGCGAACGATAAGGGCATTGAGGTCGGTTGCGAGTGCCTGAAGTTCCTCGTCCGGCACGCTGGTGAGGAAAGCGCGAAAAGCAAGCAACACTTCTTTGGTGATCAGATCAAAGTCGTGAAAGCAGAGATCGAGGTGCTTCCAAACTCCATCGGCGCCACCTCCGGCTCCCAGCACACTGCGATAGGTTTGCCCGAACTCTGCCGTGAGGGCTTCCATCGCGCGCCGCAAAACCCGCATGTGAAGTTGAAAGCGCAGTTTATAACGGAACACAAACTGGTCAAGTACTTCATGCATCCTGGCATAATCCACCATGGCGGGAGACTTGAAGTGGTGTGCGGCAATGTTGCGCACCGGGACAACAACGCGCGCGGTAGGCATGTACTTCCCCAGGGCATTCAGCAGCCCGCTAGCGAGTTGCGCCAGCCGTACCCACTCGCAATCCGCCAAACCAACCAGGCACCGGGCGATTTCCTGTTTCCCGAGATCACGCTCTTCAAGAGCGTCGTTGAGAGAGACCCCCAAGATGGAAGCTTGAGTCTCGATTTCAAGAGCGATGGGCTGGTAAATACATTCCCGCTCTGCGGTGAGGCGCACCCAGCCGCACGATGTTCCCCCCGTCGCTCCCCCAAAGAAGAGCTGTCGCAGAACAGAGCCGAATATGAGGAGGAATACTACCCCCGCGGCCCCGATGACCCAACTCATGCAGGGCAGTATAAACGAAAGTGAAAGAATATGCAAGACATATTTTTATATATATTTTTCCGGATTTTCTGGCCTGCCGGCCCGGCTAACTAGTTGCATGGAACTACGGACACCAGGGCTGCCGGCGTGATCTGACTAACGTACCCTACGGTTAGTTACCCTCTTGATAGCCCTTTAGGGGCAGGGTTGCGGCGGCGACTGCGCCCACTATGTCGGCTGAGAAAACCTGAAGAAATTCTCGTTCCCGTTTCGCATAACAATATATTTCCTAGACGAGGAAAGCCGAGAAAAACTGTTGACAGTTCGACGTAGGAAGTCGACAGTAAAAGACTCAGAAACCCTGGAGTGAACACTTCTGCGCACCTTATGACCACAGAACACGAGGACGACCTGACACAACAGCGCCAAAAGAAACTCAGCGCTATTGCCGACCTCGGATGCGAGCCTTATCCGCACCAGTGGGAGTTCACGCACACCCTCCCGCAGATCCTCGCAAACTACTCCTCCCGCACTGGGGAGGATCTGGCAGCGGAGAAAGTCCACGTCCGCATCGCTGGCCGCGTAATGACCATGCGGCCCCAGGGAAAGGCGGGCTTTGCGCACCTGGCGGGGGGAGGTGAACGGCTGCAGATCTATGTTCGCCTGGACGCTGTGGGCGAACACGACTTCGAACTCTACAAGCTGCTGGACTTAGGTGACCTGATCGGCGTGGAAGGGTATCTTTTCCGCACCCGCACCGGAGAGCTGACGGTGCACGCGCAACGCTTGCACTTCCTGGCCAAGGCGCTGTTGCCCTTACCCGAGAAGTGGCACGGCCTATCAGACGTGGAGACCCGCTACAGGCAGCGCTACCTGGACTTGATCGTCAACACCGATGTGCGACAGGTATTTGAGCAGCGCAGTCGCTTAATACGCGCCCTGCGCGAGTTCCTGGAATCAGAGGGCTATCTTGAAGTCGAAACCCCTATGATGCAACCCTTGCCCGGCGGCGCTATGGCCCGGCCCTTTATAACCCACCACAACGCCCTGAATCTGGATCTTTATCTCCGCATCGCGCCGGAGCTCTACCTGAAGCGGCTGATTGTGGGGGGCTTCGACCGCGTTTACGAGATCAATCGCAACTTCCGCAACGAAGGCATTTCCACCCAGCACAATCCCGAGTTCACTATGCTGGAGTTTTACCAGGCCTACGCTGACTTCAGTGACATGATCGAGCTCACGGAGCGCCTGATGCGGCACGTGGCCCGGGCAGTGCTAGGATCCCTGGAATTTGATTTCGGAGAGCATCACATTTCCCTGGAGGAGTTTCGCCGTTTAACGATGAGGGAAGCCGTCGTGCGCTGCTGGCCTGGGGAGGCAGGTGAAGGTCCGACCATCGAAAGATTGAAGGATCCCCGCACTATTCTGCCTTGGATCGAAACTTACAACCGTTGGACGGCCAAGACCGGCAAGGGCGAGGAGGCGATCAACTTGGACGGGGGGACCGCACCGGGCATGGCTCTGCAACTTCTCTTCGAGGCGGTGGCGGAGCGACAACTGATACAACCAACGTTCATCACCGAGTATCCCTTGGAGGTCTCGCCCCTCTCCAAACAGAAACCCGACGATCCGAATTTCGTGGAGCGCTTTGAGCTGTACATTGCTGGCATGGAGATCGCCAACGCCTTTAGCGAATTGAATGACCCCGCCGAACAGCGCGATCGCTTCCGCTACCAGCAACTGCTCCGCGACAAAGGTGACCTCACCGCCCATGCGGTCGACGAGGACTATATTCGTGCCCTCAGCTATGGCATGCCGCCCACCGGCGGGGAAGGCATCGGCGTCGATCGGCTCACCATGCTGTTTACCAACTCG
>DATJKY010000877.1:0-3881 GCA_035490955.1 Terriglobia bacterium
TCACCGCGAACTCGGCCATGGCGTTGACAATCCAGGTGAAGTTGTCCGGTCCCACAGAATAATAGTCGGCGTCCGGCGCCGGATTGAGGAAGTCAATGGCGTAAGGGACGCCGTCCTGCACGGCCAGTTCCACCGTGTTGAGGTCGTATCCCAGTGCTCGGCACAACTTGAGGGCGTCGCCCACCAGGCGCTCGTACTTCGGTGATTCAATGGGCGCGGGGTTCTGCACGTAACGCAGGTCGTGAGGATTTCTCGGCTCGTAGCGCATCACGTGCACTTTCTCTTGCCCCACCACGTAACATCGGAAATACTCGTCGAATTCGATGGCCTGCTGCAGCGTCATGCACAAGTCGCCCGTCTGATCATAGGCCGCGAAGAACTCGTCGGGCGAATGTACCTTGTAGACGTGCTTCCATCCCCCGCCGCTGAAGGGCTTGAGGAAGGCCGGGAAGCCGATATAGCTGAAAATCTCGTCCCAGTCCAGGGGATAGAGGAGGTTGCGCATCGACTGCTCGTTGGTATCGGGAGGAAACTGCTTGTGGGGAAGAATAACGGTGCGCGGGACTGCAACCCCGATCCTGGAAGCCAGGGCGTAGTTGAAAAACTTGTCGTCCGCACTCCACCAGAAGGGGTTGTTGATGACGATTGCTCCGCTCAAGACCGCGTTCTTCAGGTACGCGCGATAGAAGGGGATATCCTGCGAGATGCGGTCAATAATGACTCGGAAGCCGGTGGGGTCCGCCATCTTCACCCCGCCCAGCTTGAGAAATTCGGCGGTCACGCCGTCCACCTTCAGCTCGTTGATCCTGGCCACGAGCGCGCCAGGAAAGGTGTTCTCCTTGCCAAAGATGATTCCGATCTTGGGCATGTCCCCTCACCTGAAGCCGTAAAGCCTCCGCCATCGAACGGGAAAAGGGTAAAAGGGGGAAATGAGAAAATGGTTGAAACTCTTAGCGCTTCGCCATTTCCCTTTTCATCCTTTCCCCGTTTCCCCTTGACCGCTGAAGCTGATCGCTGAAAGCTGACAGCTACCCAAAATACTTCTGCGCCATCCGCTGCCACCAAGGCCAGTCGTGGCCGGTCTGGTCACCCCAGACCTCCAGCCAGTGGGGAATGCCCTTGGAATCCATGATGTGCCCCATCCTGACGTTGTCATTCAGGCAGATATCCCGCTCGCCGGTCGCCAGCACCATCCTGGTTCGCGTGCGATAGCGGCCGAGATACCATTCGTCATTCAGGCTTGGCAGGAAGTCCGGCGGACAATTGAAGTAACAATCGTCGTCGTAGTACCCGTTCAAGAACTGATGGATGTCGAAGGCCCCGCCCATACTCACGGCATGGGTCACGAGGTCAGGGCGTCGTAAGGCGAAGTTCAAAACATGGTAGCCGCCGAAGCTGCATCCGGTCACCGCCAGGTCCGGAGACGAATTTCGTGAGCGCACATGGGGGATAAGTTCATGGATCAGGTACTGCTCGTATTGCAGATGCCGCCTAACTCGGTCGCGGGGGTGGATCTGCTTGTTGTACCAGCTCTCGCTGTCCACGCTGTCGATGCAGAAGGCCTGGATGGCGCCGTTTTCGTACCTGTGTCCCACGGCGGCGATCATGCCGCGGTCCTCGTAATCGAAGAAACGCCCCATGGAGGTAGGAAACACAATCATGGGAACGCCGGCATGCCCGAAGACCAGCAATTCCATGTCACGGTGCAGTTGGGAGCTGTAGGCCTTGTGGTATTCCCTGTTCATTGAAGTCAAATTCATCCCTTAAAGACAAGCGAGAGAGCGACCGCCGTTGGCGAAGCCGCGCCTCGCCTTTTAGGATGTGAGATCATACTCCGGCGAGGGCCGCAAAATCAATCGACCGCGATATAAGGGAACTTGGGATCACCTGACACGTCAAGCACGTGCTTGCGTTTCTCAAAGAACTCGAAGGCCTGGAGGATGACGGCGGTGGCCTTGTCGGTAAGCCGATAAAGGTTGAGATCTTCCCGACGCACCCAGCAAGCGTCGAGGACGTCGGAAGCAGGCGCGAGGCGGCCTCGTTTCCGACGGCACACATAATCGACGATCACATAATGGTACCGAACCCTTTGGCCATCTGGTCCGCCCCGCATGATGCGATCGAATACCGTGAGCATTGCGAGGGGTTCAACATCGAGGCCGGTTTCCTCCTTGAGCTCGCGGCGCACGCCATCCTCCAGCTCCTCGCCCAGTTCCAGCAATCCGCCTGGCAGGGACCACTGGCCTTTCAAAGGCTCAGCCCCGCGGCGGACAAGCAGCACCCGGCGACGATGGATGACCACACCACCTACGCCCACCAAAGGATGATCAGGGAATTCACGTTTCATTTCAAAACGGACGGTACATCTAGCTCACGGTGTAGCCACTGTTGAGCACCCAAAGAGACCATTCTAAGGGATCGGGGCGTTTTCGCCTTTCGAAATAAATCGACTTTCTCAGCCTCAGAGCCGGCCCTCGAGCAGGTGCGCCGCGAGTGAGGCGATCTCAATGGTGCGCAGCCTATGCGTCTTCTGCTGAGTGTCACATGGGCCTCGGCCCAGCAGTGGGCATGAAGGATTCCCCAGGGCCTGTCATTGAGAGCGAAGCGAGGAATCTGCTTCTTATGTTCTTCTGGCAAAAGCAGATTCCTCGTCGCTACGCTCCGTCGAAATGACAGCGGTGGGTCGATGATCTGGATGGGGCTCAATCTTCTTGCGTTTTCTAACATGGACAACTTATATTCAACGTGGAATGTCAAGCTTGGGAAAGGACAAAAGGGTACAACTTGTCCAAGGCTACTCCACCTCGCATCTTTGTCACGCTGGCGGCGCCCACGCTGAGCGTCATGGAGGCCCAAGCAGGGCGCGTCAGCAGTTCCCAGATCGGGTATGAACTGAGGCTAGATTACCTGCGAGAATATGACGGGCTGGAGGCACAGTTGCACGAGATGCTGCTGCGTTCGCGCTCTCCCCACACTATCGCGACGTGCCGTCGCGCCGAGGCAGGAGGCCTGTTCGCAGGCTCGGCAGAGGATCAGGCGGGAGTATTGGAGGCAGCGGTTCGCGCCGGGTGCCATTGGGTAGATATAGAAATGGAGTCCGTGCGGCGCGCGGGGGTGGCTATGCTCTCTCGCTTTCGGCCCGCGAGGGTGATAGTCTCACAGCACAACTTTCGTAAGACGCCTCCGCTCACCGATATCTACCGGCGACTCTCGCGGCTGCCGGTGGCGATCGTGAAGATCGCCACCCATGCGCGCAATTTGAGTGACAATCTGCGCTTTCAGCGACTGCTCCGGGGCCGCGGAGGTCGCGGTCCGAAACTGGTGGCTTTTGCTTTGGGACCTTCGGGCCTGCCTTCTCGCTTGCTCAGTTTGAGGTGGGGCTGCCCGTTCGCCTACGCCTCGGCCGGTAGCCTCTCGGCGGTGGCACCCGGGCAGCTGCCGGCTGAGGTGATGCGCTCGGTGTACCGGGTGGAACATCTGGACCACCGCACTCAGCTGTATGGCGTTGTGGGCTCGCGCGCCTCCATGTCGCTTTCCCCCGCCATGCAGAATGCCGCGTTCCAGGCTAAGCACGTGAACGCAGTGTACCTGCCGTGCGAGACGAATTACTTGCGCGACTTTCTGTCCTTCGCCCGGCATCTGGGCTTCGCCGGCTTCAGCGTCACCATGCCCTTCAAGCGAGCCATTATCCAGGAGTTGGACTGGGTGGACCCGCTGGCGGCACAGATCGGGGCCTGCAATACAGTCGCTGTCCAGCACGGTAAGTGGATGGGATGGAACACGGACGCGGCCGCGGTGGTCGAAGTCCTTACCAAGCGCCTGCGGCTGGCCGGGAGCCGCATCCTGATCCTGGGTGCCGGCGGCGCGGCGCGCTCTGCTGC
>DATJKY010000878.1:0-2345 GCA_035490955.1 Terriglobia bacterium
GAGATGCAGCAGTCTTCGGCGGGGAATTTCCATGGTGCCCTCTCAGAAGCTGTTTGAAGAGGCAGCAGCCTACCAGTGCGCTTCGCCAATCGCGACAGGGTTTTTACCCCATCGCGAGAGTCTAGTTCGGCGATGCGGTAATGTCGGTTCCTGGCACTTGATGATTTTCGCTGCAGTGCACAAATTTCGGTAGGTATTGGAGGCACTTCCGACATAAAGGTGGGCCCAGGAGGACTGAAATCCGGTGCTTATGACCCATCTCTGCCATAAACCTGGCGGCGGAGGCGACCGAGATTCCGCAGTGCAGCAGCCTATCTGGCAGCCCCCACAGGCTTGGGCTATTCTGCCTCCATAGAGTTCCCCGGCACGGGAGGGGCAGATGAGCATTTTGCCTTCGACGGCGCGAATTCGTCGCTGCGTTCGGTGGCGGGGCGGCGGCTTGGTCGCTTGCCGCACGCGCGCAGCAGCGGCAGCCGGTCATCGGGTTCCTCAACGGCATATCGTTTGACTGTCCGGCCAGTAAATCGTCCGCTCGCCTGTAGTAGAATCCAGCAACCGAAAAGGAGGGATCATGTTCAGAAAACCGCTTTTGCTGCTGGCCGTAACTTTAGCGTTGTCAAACTTTGCACTCGCCCAAGAGGCGCCGGAATACGGACCTGCGAAAGGGACGCTGCTGATCATCGGCGGCGGGAATCTGAATGGGTCCGGCATTTATGAGCAGTTCATTGAGCTCGCCGGCGGCAAAGATAAGAAGTTCGTCATCGTTCCGACGGCCGGTGGAAACAAGAATGTCGACGGCTCCCTCCACATCTATAAAGAGGATGAAGTCCTGAAACCGTTCCGTGAGTTGGGATTGACCAACGCCGTAATGCTGCACACGCACGATCCGAAAGTGGCCAATACCGAAGAGTTCGCTAAAACCCTACGCGATGCGAATGCCGTGTGGTTCATCGGAGGAAGGCAGTGGAATATCTGGGACTCTTATGGCGATACGCTGACCCAGCGTGAGTTCGAGAAAGTGTTGGAGCGCGGCGGCGTCATTGCGGGAACGTCAGCCGGTGCGACCATTCAGGGGCAGTTCCTGGTTCGAGGCGCCATCAAGAGTGCGGACATTATGATTGCGCCGGAGCCGGAACACCACAGCGGTTTCGCATTCCTGAAGCGATCCGCGATCGACCAGCACATCAACACGCGCAATCGCTGGGACGATCTCATTCCGCTGATCAAGCAGTTTCCAAACCTGCTCGGAATCGGGCTGTCCGAGAAGACATCGATTATCGTGCGCGGCGACAAGTTTGAAGTCTTCGGCGCGTGGAAGGTCGCGATCCACGACAACACGCGCCTGTATCAGCCCTGGAAAAAACCGTATTTCGTTCTCTCCACCGGCGACGTCTACAACATGAAGACGCGCAAGATCGAGAAGCTCGGGATTGGTTCCAGCAACTAATCGGTGGGGCGTGGCCGATAGCCTTGACGAGGCCAAGGCGGCGTTCCGGGCGGGGCGTGGGAGCGTCCGCTTTCGTCGCAGAGACACAACAACAAGTGGAGCGAACCCTTGCTGCCCTCCCTGTTTGGGGAGGGCGACCGTGATGCGCCGGATTGCCCAGTCCCCGATTTCGGTAGCTATCAGCGCGGTATCTCTAACGGATCATCCTCAACGCCCGAAACGCCGATGGTCTTGTCTTTTGTCGCCGGGTCAGGACCTCGTCCCTCGGCAAAGGCGGCCTCTTCCGTGCGCGCTCCGCGCATCATCCCCGGAAAGGCATGGTTTCCTTCGATGCAGCGCGGCTCGTAATAGATCCTGTTTTCCTCCTCGCTCTGCCTGGTGAACTCTCGCTTGACGGTCCATGGCCGCACCCACACGGTCGGATCGTCGATGGTGATCTCGTACTCAAGCTCAGTCGGGCTGGTCCGGGTCCAGCGTTCGATCACGTGCAGGTTCTCACGCGAGCCCCGAAAATCAACCTTCGGACTGAAGTTCGTCACGTCGATGACGAGGGTATTTCCCTCCCAATGGCCACGCGAATCGCCAAACCATTGGCGGATGTGCGACGGCAAATGCGGGCTCCCGTCCATGATGATGTTCCGCTGCCACCCTTGGCCCTGGCCCACGTCGTAGAACATCGAGATGCCACCCGGTGTCTGCACGATCCGCCGGAAGCTGATGCTTCCAAACTCGGGCAGCCGGCCGGGCAGGCAGCGAACCCCCAACGCCGCGTCCTCCGGACCGTCATAGCGATTCATGCCCGCGGTATTGTAGCGCGGGGTAAGCTCTGCGCGGCGCGGCGAGGGCGTCGGATCGTATTTGCCGCCGGCACAGTTCCGGTATTGGTTCTTGCAACTCT
>DATJKY010000879.1:0-2437 GCA_035490955.1 Terriglobia bacterium
ATGCCGGATTTGGCAAGCCGCCTGACGAAAGTCTCGGCATCGTCAAACCCTGGATATTCTAAAGCAGACCCATTTAGCCAAAAGGAATGGCCTGTGGCGGGTGGAAGCGTTACATCCCCTCCCACGGCTCCCCAACTGATCCCGCGGAACCCGAGGGAGAATGAATACACGCCCGCGACGGACCCAACGATCGCGTGGGTCGTGGAAACAGGAAGACCGAGCAGCGTGGCGATGCCCACACACGCTGCTGCTCCCAGGAGGGCTGCGAAGGCGCCGTCAAAAGTCGGTCTACTGCCTTCTCGGAGCAGGCTGGCCCCGAAGGTTCCAATCATGGCCCGTGAAAGAACGGAGCTTGCCAAGGCACCCATTCCCGTCCAAAGCGTGCCCCAGAGGATGGCTCGCCTGTAATTCGTCACGCCGCTTCCCGCGAGCGTGGCGATTCCTTTGGAAACGTCATTCGCGCCGTTTCAAATACGCCACGAACGCACCGCACGCGAGCGCAAGCGTCGAGTTTGTACTCATGCGAGAGTTCCTCCCGACTCGAAGTCGCTGTGGGAGAATCTTCGCCGAGGATAGTGAGTGTCCCGTTCGTCAAAACTGACCTCAGCAGCAGCTACCCTTGGAGTTATCACCAGTACCGCATGTCTTGGCCTCCGTCGTCACCCGATAGTCTTCACCTTTCGTTTCTTTGGGATGACGTCGCAATACGCCGTGGGCGCAGGGGAACGGGGGTGCTTCCTCCAGCGGGATCAAGACGTGCGGTGGAACGAGCTCGAAGTGCGGGCGGTAGGGCTCTTGCGAGTAAATCCTGTAAGTCTTTTCACAGACCGCGGTGCGGATGCCGCGCCTCAGAACGTGCCCATCATCATCTTCCACTTGGCGGAATGGTCCCCGATAGACGACGGCATGTTTCTGATCCCGGCATGGACCCTCTTTGCCTTTGTAGGCCACCACCGTCACACTGCGGAATTCAATCCCCTCCACAGTTCGCCACGGGTCTTGCTGGCGCTCGAGGAGGCTGACACCGTAGAAGCCCGCCTGTTCGAAGGCTTCAAGAAAGAGGTCTTCCCGGAAGGAGCCGGATATGCAACCGCTCCAAAGATCCAGGTCTTGTTTGAGGCGCTCGGGAACATCCTCGTCACTCACGATGTCCGAGATCACAGCGCGTCCTCCACACCGAAGGACTCTGAAGATTCCAGCGAGCGAATAACTTCTGCTTGTCTTCCGGCCTCACCAGGTTTAACACGCAGTTGGAGACGACGACGTCAATCGAGTCCTCGGGGATGAGCGGCTCGGTTGCTCGCAGGCGCCCCATCGCCGATTCCAGACGGCCGAGGTCGACAACAGTCCGGACGGGGTTTTCTTCGAGCCAAGCCTCCAGCTTTTCTAGGTCAAGCGCCAGGTCCTGAATTTTGCCCTTTCTGAACTCAATGTTGGCATAGCCGACGCGGCGAGCGACCTCCGGCGCGTTGCGACGCGCTACGGCCAGCATTTCGTCATTCATATCCACGCCGAGGACCTGCCCGGAAGGCCCGACCACTTGGCACGCGAGAAAACATACCTTTCCCGCGCCGGACCCGAGATCCAGCACCGTTTCACCCGGATGCAAATGGTGCGTGGGGTCGCCGCACCCGTAATCGCGCTCCAGAACTTCGTCGGGAATGGCGGCAAGGAGTTCTGGATTGTAAGTCGCGGGGCAACAGAGGTTCTGCTCAGCGGTGTATGCCCCTTTGGCGTGACGACTGCGAACCGCTTCTTCGAGATCAGGCATCACTCCGTCGACTTCAGCCATTCTTACCTCCCCTTGCGCCCAAACTCCGGATTCTAAGGCGCCCGATCATCCGCCACCTGCGGGAGAACACTCGGCTGGACAGAAATGGGCGCCTGCCCCGCGCGTCAATAACGAAGGGTAGTCCTGAGGTCCTTTCCCCCGCAAGAAGTTTCTACGAGGCGGTCTCGATGGTGGTGATATGAATCGTCTTGCTCGCTTCGTCGTAAGTACCTGTGACCTTGACCTTCTGTCCGGCAAACTCCTTCGCTTTGTCTTGATCGTCGAGCTGGTAGACGGCCTTCTCGGCAGCGTCATACAAAACGTACTTGCCGCCCATTTGCACGCACTTTTGGGTGCACATCTTCTTCGCCATGGGATCATTCGGGTCTTTGTCTCCCATGCCTGACATTTTCAGCATCGACGCGTGCGAACCAGTGGCGGCGCACTGGCTGTCCATGATCTCACCCGTGAAGTTCCTGGCCTTGGGGGCCGCAACCGACAGACTGACCGCGAAAAGAAGGGCCCCGAAGCCCATTACAAGTTTCTTCATACCTCCTCCTTGTTCGTGTCGGATTCCGACAGGCCCGAGCCTGCCACTGATGGTAGTGAGAGCTGGCGCGGACTTATTACAGCCGCTTTACGGTGGGGGTTTATTTTCCAGAAAGT